>JANTGL010000239.1 GCA_024762915.1 Bacteroidales bacterium
TTGGGACTTTCAATTACAAAAAACTTAGTTGATATGATGGGAGGTGCTATTTTCGTTAAAAGTGAAATTGATAAAGGTTCGGTATTTACGATTCTTTTAAAAAATGTTAAAATTGTCAGTGAAACAATAAATGTGAACACTGATAATCAGTCCGTTGCAGCTCTTGATTACACTATAAATAAAGCTTCTGTTACAATACTCTATGCCGATGATATGCTTATTAATCGTGAACTTGTAAAAGCGATGATTGAAGGAACCGAAATTACGATTATTGAAGCTGAAAACGGGCGGGAGATTCTTGATGTTCTTGAAAATCAGATTCCCGATATCATTTTAACTGATATCAGGATGCCGGAATTAGACGGTTTTAAAGCGGCTAAATTAATTAAGGAGAATAAAAAATTTAAAAATATTCCCATCGTAGCATTAACAGCTTATGCAATTGATTCCGAAATAAAAAAATACGGAAAAACCTTTGACGAATATTTAACAAAACCGATAACAAAAGACAAATTGTTTGAAACAATTAATAAGTTATTAAAGTAAAAATGCAGAATGAACAATAATTCAAAAATACATCATTTATTATTCTTCTTTATATTTTTTCTGTCAAATTATACATATTCACAACCTGTTGAAATATTTAAAGATAATTTCAATGATAATTCAAATTTTTGGCCGAACGATAAATATACAAAGATCGTAAACGGAAATCTTATTGCTTCTTGTGATACTTCCTATATCTTTCGAATGAGTTTTAAGGAAATTAATTTTAACGAAAAAAAAGATTTTGATATTGAAACTAAAATAAGGCAACTCTCAGGTGACGAGACTCAAGGATACGGTATTGTTTGGGGAAGTTCTTCATGGAAAAACAGTTTAATTTTTGATTTGTCATCGGAAGGGTGGTACAGGATTTACGGTTACAGGAATTCAAAATTATTCTATATTAAAAAAGCTGTTTGGCGAAAAGATATCATTAAACCAAAATACTCAAATAATATTCTTACAATTAAAAAACGAGGTAATAATCTGAATTTCTATATTAACGGGACGAAAGTTTTTATGTCCGGGACGTATAATTTTTCCGGTTATTACACGGGAATAATTACCGGACAAAACACCAAAGTTGCAGCTGATTATTTTCTGCTTAGAGCCGAAAAAAGGAAAATCAATTTGCTGAGCAATCAAATTTCAAAATATTCAAAGGAGAATATGGGTTTGAATATTAATTCACCGTATTCAGAGATTGCACCCGTTATTGCACCCGACGGCAAAACCTTATATGTTGCTCGAGCTAATCATCCGCTGAATATCAAACCTGTTAACAAATACGATATTTGGTATTCGATTCTTCAATCAAACGGAAAATGGTCAAAGTTAAAGCATGCACCGAAGCCTTTAAATAATTCCGGAGATAATGTTGTAATTTCGGTTACGCCGGATAATAATACCTTGTTTTTGGAAACGTTATATAATGCTGACGGATCCTACAAAAACGATCAAGGCATATCGGTATCATACCGAACGTCTGACGGTTGGACAATTCCGAAAGAAGTGAAAATTAAAAATTATTACAATAAAGATATTTATGAAAGTTTTGCTTTTTCACCCAATCGTGAAGTCTTGGTAATGTCTGTTGAAAGAAATGACAGCTATGGTGATAAAGATATGTATGTCAGTTTTTTACAAGTTGACGGCTCTTACGGCGAACCCAAAAATATGGGTGCTGTTCTGAACAGTTATCTGGGAGAAGGGACACCGTATATTGCACCCGATAATAAAACTCTGTATTTTTATTCCAATACGGAACCCGGATACGGTGATGCCGATATTTTTGTTTCTAAACGTTTGGATAATTCTTGGACCAAATGGAGTAAACCAAGAAATTTGGGTAAAAAAATTAATTCTGATCAATGGGATGTATACTATACGGTTGCGGCAAAAGGCGATTATGCATATTTGGTATCTTCTAAAACCTCTTTCGGGAATGAAGATATTTTCAGAATCAAACTTCGTGATATTGAAAAACCTGATCCTGTTGTAATAGTTTTCGGAAAAGTATTGGATGAAAAAACAAAAAAACCGATAAGTGCCGAAGTCATTTATGAAAATTCCGAAAGGGGTAAAGCGGAAGGTATTGCAAGAAGTAACCCGAAAGACGGCTCCTATAAAGTGGTGTTGACCTACGGTGTAAAATATAATATCAGAGCCGTTAAAAACGGATATTTTGCCGTAAATGAAACGATGAATCTTAAAAAAGTAAGTAATTATAAAGAAGTTAAGAAGAATTTAATGATGGCTCCGTTGATAAAAGAGGAAGCAATTGTATTAAAAAATGTTCTTTTTTATACGACAAAAGCTGTTTTATTACCTTCGTCTTATGAGGAATTAAATCGTTTGGTGAAATTGATGAAGAAAAATCCGAATATGAAAATTGAAATTATCGGACATACCGAATCACGAACCGGTTATGAAAAACAATTATTGAAATTGTCGGAACAAAGAGCCGTAGCCGTAAAAAAATATATGTTAATGAAAGGAATTAACACTTTAAGAATCCAAACCAAAGCATTGGGAGGCACAAAACCCATTGCCGATAATGCAACGGAAGCCGGAAGGAGATTAAACCGACGCGTTGAATTCAGAATTATAAGTCAATAAAATTAACAAGTTCATTAAGTATAATTTCTTCGGAAGCATCAAGATATAAAATATCGGTTTCAGAAGTTTTCGGTATGCCGTATTTCAAATAACTTTGTCTGATGTGTTCAATATACCAATCCGGTTCTTTTCCCCAACGCAGGTCTTTTCTTTTTCGCTCTATAAAGGTTTTTTCATCAAGTTCAAGAAATATCTTCTTGTCATACAGCTTATTAAGTTCATTAAACCAAAAAGCAAATAAACCTTCGCAAATAACTAAATCATAGGTTTTTGAAGCACTCTTTACGGCATTTATATAGTCATTAATAAAAATTGTTGAAGGTAATTCCCAATCGATATGTTTGTTTATTGTGGTCAAAAAATCCCGTCTTTTAACAAAATCATCTTGGCATAATATTTTTACGGTATGATCAAGGTAAAAATTGTTAAGTTGTTCGGCAAGTTCTGATTTGCCCGAATTACTGCATCCGCCGATACCGATAACCATTCTTAATTTTTTTACAAAGATAAAATTTCAATACAGAAAACAAAAATATCAGAATTCAATTACAAAATCTGAAAAAAATAGCTTTTATTTGCAACATGCAATCTCAAAAAAAACAAACAAGTCGTAGAAAACCTGATTGGTTAAAAATTAAACTTCCGCAAAGCACGAAATATGCGAATGTTCAAAATGCCGTAAAAGATCACGGTTTACATACTATTTGCACAAGCGGGAAATGCCCGAATCTCGGAGAATGTTGGGACAGAGGAACAGCAACATTAATGATTCTCGGAGATATTTGTACGCGTGCCTGTAAGTTTTGTGCGGTAAAAACAGGAAAACCTTTGAATGTCGACAAAAATGAACCGATAAAAGTTGCTCGTTCAGTAAAAATCCTAAATTTAAAACATTGTGTACTGACTTCCGTTGATCGTGATGATTTACCTGATAAAGGTGCCGAAATTTGGGCTGAAACCGTTCAGGAAATTAAAAAAATGAATCCGAACACCACAATTGAAACATTAATCCCTGATTTTGACGGTGATGAAACTTTAATTCAAAAAGTGATAGATGCAAAGCCTGAAGTAATTTCTCATAATTTGGAAACAGTTAAGAGGTTGACACCTCAAATCAGAAGTCGGGCAAAATATGATACAAGTTTAAAGGTGATAAAGTATTTGTCGGAAACCGGGGTTATTTCAAAATCCGGAATAATGGTCGGGTTGGGAGAGACTTTTGATGAAGTTGTTGAATTGATGGATGATTTACGAGCCGTCGACTGCAAAGTTTTGACCATCGGACAGTATTTACGACCTACGCCGAAACATACCGAAGTTGTTGAATACGTGCATCCGGATGTATTTAAAAAATGGGAGATAATTGCATTAGAAAAAGGATTTACACATGTTGAAAGTGCACCTTTGGTACGTTCGTCATATCATGCGGAAAAACATGTGAGTTAAAATTCAAAACCTACACCGATACTGTTTCTGAAAGATGATTGTTTATTTCCGTACGGTATTAAGTAATTATTCTCAAAAATCAGATAAACACCGGATTGATGTTGCAGTTTAACAGAAAAATCAAAAAATAAAGGATGTTTATAATTAAAATCATTTATATTATCACCTAATGCCCAAAAATTTAAAACCGATTGTGATAATCCTAAATTTAAGGATAATGAGAATTTGTTATTTATTTTGGTATTTAATTTTCCGAAAATACCGGGTGTCAGATGAAAACCGTCGTATTCATCATAATATAGCGATGTTATAATATAATTACCGCTTATTCCCGATGCATATTTATCCCCGACAGATACACCGGTTATTACTGAAGTATGTTCATTTTTAAAAATGGTTTTTCCGATATTTAAAGTTCCGAAAATTCCGGAAGTAATTGTTTTTGCGACAATATTTTCTCCTATAGAATTATTTGACCATTTATATATTTCTCGAATTCCTA
>JANTGL010000240.1 GCA_024762915.1 Bacteroidales bacterium
TAAACACGGCGGTAAAAAATTATTATTAGTTGACGGAGATAAAAATCTTCATGTTTTTAATGATAATCGTTTTGATGAAGCATTATCGGGCAGCAAAATATCCGTAACCGGTATTGTTGAAGAAGAACGTGTTGATTCTGTATATTTAGCAGAAAAATTGCAACATGAACAAGAAAGTCATGCAGACGGAACTGAAGCAGATAAAGAAAATTTGGTAAAAATGACCGAATTTATTAATAAAATGCAAGATTCATTAAAAAAATCAGGGCTTGATCATTTTTCCAATTTTTCTTTGAAATATGTTTCTTTAAAAGAAGAAAAGGAAGATAAATAAAAACGTATTTTTTAAAGAACATTTAAGGTTCTTTTATATAATTATGCTGAACTTGGTTCAGCATCTTTTTTTTGATATCAGATTAAGTTAAAACAAAATTCTGATACAAGTTAAGAATGACAATAAAACATATTTTTTTTTTGATATAATACAGATTATGAAACAATTACGAAAGTGGAGCCGAATTTTACATCGTGATATCGGCTTCTTTTTTGTGGGGGCAACGATTATATACGGAATTTCCGGTATTGCATTAAATCATTTAAAGGATTGGAATCCGAATTTTATTGTTTCTGTCAAAAAGATACATACGAATGAAGATTTTTCAAAAGAATCAATCTCTCAACAAAAAATACAAAGACTGTTAGTAAAACTTAATTCAGAAGATCATTTTAAATCTTATAATTATGTTGAAGGCGGCTCTGTTTTAAGAATCTATTTAAGCGGTCGTTCTTCGGTCTCCGTTATTCCGTCAAGCGGAAATGTTACGGCAGAATTTGTAAAAAAACGCCCTTTATTTTTTGAAGTTAATTACCTTCATTACAATCCGAACAGTTGGTGGACTTGGTTTTCGGACATTTTTGCCGGAGCTTTAATATTATTCGCAATCACATCATTATTTATGGTTCGCGGCAAAAAAGGTGCGTGGGGAAGAGGCGGTATTTATATTGCACTCGGAATTATTATTCCGATTTTATTCTTGTTTTTCTTATAAACATTCATCGGAAATAACTTATTTAGCTGCGATTATTTATTTTGAAAAAAACTTTTCTTTAACAAATTCTGCAAAATTCTTTAAAGAAGGATCTCTGGCACCGGTTAATAGAATAACATCACCGTATTTTAATTCATTTTTTATTTTAAAAGGAAAAAATTCTCGATCTTTAATAAAGAATGCTTTTTTTCCTTTTTGTCTTATTTCCTGAATTAATTCATCCGAAGTTATATTCCTGTTTACGGTTCCGCCGGCATAATAGATTTCTGACATCCATATTTCATCTTCATCTCTCAATGCATTTGAAATTTCCTTAACAAATTCATTTTTCAAAAATTTAGTAGGTGTAAAACCATGCGGCTGAAACCAAACAATTAAACGCCTTGCATGAAATTGGCATGCTCTTATGGAAGCAGCTAATTTTGCCGGATTATGGGCATAATCATCAATAAGTGTAATGCCGTCTTTGTCTTCAATAATTTGATGTCTTCTGAAAATTCCTCTGTATGATTTAAGTGCATCGGCAGAAGTTTCTTCCGGAATACCGGCTAATGAACATGCAGCAACGGCAGCAGCAGCATTTTCGGCATTATGTTTTCCGATTTGCGGCATTTTAAAATCAATTCCGTTTATCGTAAAAATAATTTCAAAACCAACTTGCTTAAAATTACTTATTCTGAAACCGGAACTTCTTGAAAAACCGAAATTATTCTTTTTCCTGACGGAAAGAGATTTGCAATTTTCAGAATCATTATTAACGATTAAATTTTCAGAGTTTACTGCAAATGTTTTAAAAAGCTGTTTTAATTCGGAAATTTCTTTATGATCTTTATCAATATTCAAAATGATTCCGATATGGGGACTGTATTTTACTAATGAACCGTCAGATTCGTCAGCTTCTATGATTAAAAAATCACCCTTTCCGGCAACGGCATTTCCAATTTTACCATGGATTTGAAGGTCAATTAATCCGGCACCCGTAATTAAAGAAGGTTCAGTACCGGCAAAATTCATAATGTGATAGATCATGGCAGAAACGGTTGATTTTCCGGAGGTTCCGCCTACGGCAATCGTTCTTTTTGTTTCCCCGATTGCTGCCAATAAATCCGAACGCATGACAATTGAAATATTTTTTTGTATTGCAAATTGATATTCAGAAACAGACGATTCTATTGCAGAAGATACAACCACAAGCTCAATTTCATCGTAAAAACCGGAAGTATCTTGAGGAAAACATTTGATTCCTTCTTTTTCCAATTGTTTTTGTCGATAGCTTTTATTTTCGGATGAAAATTGTCTGTCCGAACCGGATACATTTTTACCGATACCTCTGAGATATTGAGCAATCGCACTCATTCCGTCACCGGCAATTCCTATAAAAAAATAATTTTGAATTGTATGTATGTCTGTCATTTTGTTTTTTTGCAATTATAAATAAAATATTCTTAAAATATCGGCAGTTAAAATTTTATTTTTTTGTATAAATCCCAAAGTACAACTCCTGCACTTACCGATATATTTAATGAATGTTTTGTTCCTTCCTGAGGAATTTCTATACAGTAATTACTTATATCAACAATATGTTGCTGAACCCCTTTTACTTCGTTTCCGAAAATTAATGCATATTTTTTTTCTGTATCAATCTGAAAATCTTGTAAGAGAATACTGTTTTCTGCCTGTTCAATTGAAATAATTATATATCCTTCTGATTTTAATAGTTTTACAGCATCTTCTGTTGTATTGAAGTACTCCCAGTCAACGCTTTCCGTTGCTCCCAGAGCAGTTTTTCGAATATCGTTATGAGGCGGTTGTGCCGTTATTCCGCACAGATAAATTTTTGCTATTGAAAAAGCATCCGAAGTCCTGAAAACAGAACCGATATTATTCATACTTCTTATATTATCTAAAACAACCGTTAGAGGGATTTTAGCAGATTGTTTAAATTCTTCAACGGTTTTTCTTCCTAATTCATTATTTTTTAATTTTCTCATCCGCTTTAAAAGTCATAATTTATCAGTTTTTTATGTTAAAATTGAAAATATGTCAAAGAATATAATATCCGGTTTTTTAAATTCGTAATAAAAAACTAAATTTGGGGCTTCAAAATATCAATCGTTTTAACATAATATAAAACAAAAGTAATGAATTTACACGAATATCAAGGTAAAGAACTTCTGAAAAGTTTCGGAGTACGAATTCAGGAAGGCATTGTTGCAGATACACCGGATGAAGCCGTGGAAGCCGCAAAAAAATTAAAAGAACAAACCGGAACAGGATGGTGGGTTGTGAAAGCTCAAATTCATGCCGGCGGTCGCGGAAAAGGCGGTGGTGTTAAACTTGCCAAATCATTGGATGAAGTTAAAGAAATTGCAGGAAATATTATCGGAATGCAACTAGTAACACATCAAACCGGTCCCGCAGGAAAAAAAGTAAATAAAGTTCTGATAGCACAAGATGTATATTATCCCGGTGAATCGGAACCTGATGAGTTTTATATGAGCGTTTTAATGAACCGAGCAAGCGGCAGAAACACCATTATGTATTCTACTGAAGGCGGAATGGACATAGAAACTGTTGCAGATAAAACACCGCATCTTATTCATAAAGAAGAAATTGATCCGAAAACCGGATTATTGCCGTTTCAAGCACGTAAAATTGCTTTTAATCTCGGACTTGAAGGAAATGCATTTAAAGAAATGACAAAATTTGTATCTTCTCTTTATAAAGCGTATGATGCTTCAGATGCTTCATTATTTGAAATAAATCCGGTATTAAAAACTTCCGACAGTAAAATTCTTGCCGTTGATTCAAAAGTAAATCTTGATGATAATGCTTTATTTCGTCATAAAGATTTAGCGGACATGCGAGATTTAACGGAAGAAGATCCGGCTGAAATTGAAGCAGGAAAATACAACTTAAATTTTATTAAACTTGACGGAAACGTCGGTTGTATGGTAAACGGTGCCGGTTTAGCAATGGCAACGATGGATATTATTAAAATGTCAGGCGGTTCACCGGCAAATTTTCTTGATGTCGGCGGTACGGCAAATGCCGAAACCGTTGAAGCAGGATTTAGAATCATTTTACAAGATTCCAATGTAAAAGCTATTCTTTTAAATATTTTCGGCGGAATTGTTCGTTGCGACAGAGTTGCTCAAGGTGTTGTAGATGCTTATAAATCAATTGGTAATATAAAGGTTCCGGTAATTGTTCGATTGCAAGGAACCAATGCTGAAGAAGGCAAAGAATTAATTGATAATTCCGGTCTGAAAGTTCATTCGGCAATTACTTTGCAAGAAGCTGCCGATTTGGTCAAACAATTGGTATAAATTTTCATACACAATATAATTGAATAAAGACGCAGATACTATTCTGCGTTTTTATTATCCTTTAAAATCCGAAAGTCATCGTATCATTTTGTTAAAAACCGGAGGAATAAATACAAATCAGTTTCACTTAAATTAATAAAGTGAAACGATGACTATCAGTATTTAAGTATTGTCTTGCAGATTTGAGTTAATATAAAAAATGTTAATTATTTATATTCGTAAAATAAAA
>JANTGL010000241.1 GCA_024762915.1 Bacteroidales bacterium
ACTTCTTTATCTTTGCTTTCCGAAGGATCAATAAATTCATAATCTAAGTTTTCACCGGCAAGCACCTTGAATTCATCTAATTCTTCTTTAATATTTCGCTTATAATTTTTTAAAGTTATCGGCAAACCTTCACCGGATAAATACACTTTCACATAAATTTTATCATTCAAATTTTCTAAAATATTTTTGGTATATTTTGAAAGCGTATAGCGACCTTCGGATGTCAAATCAAATCGTAAAAACTTAATTGACAACAAATAAGCTGCCGCAATAATGATTAAATATGAAATAATTAAACCTAAGATATTATTTTCTATCTTCATAAAACACAAACTTTTAACTTTAAAACTTTTTACCTTATAACTTTCAACTTTTACCTTTTAACTTTCTCCTTTTAACTTTTCCCTTTCTCCTAAAAACCTACTTCCTTTTCTCCAAAACAAATTTTGTCGAAACAATAAACAATGCCGACACGGCAACAAAATAAATAACATCTCTTGTATCAATTACGCCTCTGCTCATCGATTTATAATGTGCCGAAATTCCGAAATTATCGATTATTTCTTTGAAATTTCCCCAAAAATCCAAATTACTTACGGCTTCAAAACCGATGTAAAAGAAAAACGAAATCAACATCGCCAATAAAAATGCAATTATCTGATTTTCAGTAAGTGAAGATGAAAAAACACCAACGGCAACATACACCGCCGCCAAGAAAAACAGCCCTAAAAAAGATCCCCAAAACGCGCCTGTATCAATATTCCAAGCAGGTTCACCCAAAAAACCGACAGTTAAAAAAAAGATTAAAGCCGGGACTAATGAGAAAATAACCAAAGCCATTCCCGAAACATATTTTGCCAAAATAATTTGTATATTTGACATCGGACGCGTATACAATAATTCAATTGTTCCGGTTCGTTTTTCGTCCGCAAACAATCGCATCGTTACAGCCGGAACTAAGAATAAAAAAATCCAAGGAGCCATAAAAAAGAAGGTATCTAAATTGGCATATCCGCTGTCTAAAACATTATATTCACCGGGAAAAACCCACAAAAACAAACTGTTTGCAATTAAAAAAACAGCCACAACAATGTATCCGGTTAAGGAACTGAAAAAAGAGCTTATTTCTTTCTTGAAAATAACGCCTGCTATGCTGAAATCATGAAATTTATTTACCGTGTCCATAAATTCTTTAAATTTAATTGAAAGCCAAAATTAATAAATATTTCCGGTTCATTTCCATAAATATTTGAAACGGCAAGACATTTTTTTAATTTTGCAAAACTTGAAAAAAATATAAGACCGAAATTATGGATTTTAATTTTACCGAAGAACAATTGATGCTGAAAGATGCGGCAAGAGATTTTGCACGTAACGAACTTCTGCCCGGCGTAACAGAACGCGATGATAATGAAACAGAACCTGTTGAACTGCTGAAAAAAATGCAGGAAATGGGTTTTATGTCTATGATGACAAGCCCGAAATACGGCGGTGAAGGCATGGATACGATTTCTTATGTTTTGGCGATGGAAGAAATTGCAAAAATTGACGCAGCCGCAGCCGTGGTTGTTTCAATTCAAAATTCTTTGGTAAATTGGATTATAGAATATCACGGAACCGAAGATCAAAAACAAAAATATTTGGTTCCCATGACCGGCGGAAAAACATTCGGAGCTTTTGCACTTTCGGAGCCCGAAGCCGGCTCGGATGCGACAAAACAAAGAACTACGGCAATCGACAAAGGGGATTACTATCTTTTAAACGGAATTAAAAATTGGATTTCAAATGCCTCAATTGCCGATTATTTCATCGTATTTGCCCATACACATCCCGAAAAAAAACATCACGGTATTAATGCTTTCATTGTTGAAAAAGGCACCGAAGGTTTTGAAATCGGTCCGAAAGAAAATAAAATGGGCTTACGTGCTTCCCACACCCATTCATTAATGTTTACCGATGTAAAAATTCCGAAAGAAAATCGTATCGGAGAAGACGGTTTCGGATTTAAGCTTGCCATGGAAGCCCTAAACGGCGGACGAATGGGAATTGCTGCACAAGCTCTTGGAATTGCTCAAGGCGCACTCGATTTGGCTTTGCAATATTCAAAAGAACGCAAAGCATTCGGAAAATTTCTTTATGAACACCAAGCCGTTGCATTTAAATTGGCTGAAATGGATATCCGTACCGAAGCAGCCCGAAACCTGGTTTATAAAGCAGCGTGGTTAAAAGATCAACACAAGAATTATAACAAAGCAAGCGCTTCAGCCAAATATCTTGCGGCCGAAACAGCAATGTATGTAACAACCGAAGCGGTTCAAATTCACGGCGGTTACGGATACGTAAAAGAATACCATGTGGAACGACTGATGCGAGAAGCAAAATTGACCCAAATTTACGAAGGCACATCAGAAATTCAAAAAATTGTTGTTTTCAGGGATTTGTTAAAATAAATTTTATGAAATTTTTCTCAATATTTTTAATAATTGTCGGTTCAATACTGATTTTATTATCTTTATTGTTTTAAATTACACATTGGCAGGGAGTTAACGTATTATTTATTTCAGATATTTCTGTTTTTATTTTCGGCTTAAACTTTATAAATAAATTATCAAAAAACAAATAATTAATTCAAATTCTCATTTGTAATATCATCAAAAGTTTGATAATCCTGAGCAATCATCGTCAGAACTTCTTCAAGAGAATATTTTTCTAAATGGTCAAGATAAGGCGTAAGGAAATACAAAAGATTATTACTGGCAGCTAAAGCCAAATAATAGTCGGTGTAGTGATTTAATAAATGATTTAAAATTTCTTTTAAATCTCTGTCATATGCAATTTTTGTTTCAATCATTATTTATTTTTGACAAAGCAAAGATACAATATGTTTCAAAAAATTAATATTATTGTTCGATTAAAATTTTATTAACGGAAAATCTCGTTGCCGAAGGTTTATTACAAGGGTCTGTTTAAAAAGTCGGTTTAGTCATACTGAATTTATTTCAGTATCTTTAGACTTGTATTTAATAAATTAAGATTCGAAACAAGTTCGGAATGACCGGTTTGCTGCTTTTCAGACATCCGTTCCAATTAAAATCTTAGTAAAAGAAGATTTTTAGCCCTCGTTAACCAGCTTATAAACAGCAATATATCAAATGCATACCTCCTATTTACATATGTTTATTTTTAATTAATCGGACAACAATGAATTTCGACGAGTTAATTATCATTACGCAAGCTGTCACAATCAAAACCTCTGTTACTGACTTTATATTTTGTTCCGCAATTATGAGAAAAATGCCACCATTCCGAATTAATACCGCTAAAATTATTATGTTGCATCACTTCACGTAAATACATTCTGTTCTTTTTAATCGTATCGGACAAATTCGAGTAAAATGTTTTCGCTTTTTTACTGAAATCATCGTGCGGTGTTCCGAAATCAAGTTCATTTCCGTTCGAATCGACCAAACTCACATCAACGGCACTTCCTCTGTTATGCCTTGAACCTGTTTTAGGATCGGCAACCAAACCCGGATCGGAAACGATTTTCCACATCAATTCTTGAACCCAATGCGGCCTGTAACAATCATATAATTTAATATGAAATCCGTTTTTCTCAAATTCTGTTTCTGCTCTAAGCAAATCTTTTGTAACTTCATAACGTAAAAGACATTCCGAACAAGGATATAAAATCGTATCAACAAAATTATCCTTTGTTGCATAACGCATACTTACGACAAACCTGTCCGAAAACAATGTAACATCAACAAAATCACTGTCTTGAAAACTCACATTTGATGTATCAAGAAGTTGTTTCTTAAGAATTTTATCGGCTTTAATTTCACCGGTTGAATCTTTGTTAATAATATCAGTGTCTGTTTCCGTTTTTTTATCTCCGGATTGATTATTATTGCAAGCCGTAAAAAAGACTGCAAAAAATACGATTAAAATGGTTTTAAGTTTCATAAGAAAAAAATTTCGGATTATAATACCTGTTATATTTTTATTAGTTTCATGTAACAATGTCAAAGTTAAAAATAAATCCGATTCATTTACCGAAATTAAAAATAAATATGCACAGCTTTTTAAAATTGAAACAAACGGAAAATTAAAAAAATTGTCAACTTTTGATGTTGACGGAAACCATAAAGAACATTATTATTTGATTAATAAGTCCGTTAAAACGGCTGATACTTTACAAGATAAAGTTTTAATCAAAACTCCCGTCAAAAAAGTTATTTGTCTCTCTACTACGCATATTGCGTTTATTGATTTTATTGATGAAACCGAAAAAATATTTGCCGTTTCGGGTACTCAATACATTTTCAATAAAAATTTACGTCAAAGAATTGAAGACGGAAAAGTGAGTGATATCGGATATGAAAACTCATTGGATTTTGAAACAATATTAAGCATAAAACCTGATTTAGTGACGGTTTATGATATTAACGGAAGCATTTCTCCGACCATTAACAAATTAAAACAATACCATATTCCGGTTATTCAAATAAATGAATATTTGGAAAAATCTGTTTTAGGACAAGCAGAATGGCTAAAGTTTTTTGCGGCATTTTTTGAAAAA
>JANTGL010000242.1 GCA_024762915.1 Bacteroidales bacterium
AGGGATTTTCTCAAGTAACATAATAATTTCCATAATTTGTCTGGCTGAAGAAGAATTGAAATATTCCAAATCAAAAACAAAATTTGTTACTTTTAAAGGTGCTTTAATATAATTTTCAAGCCAATTATAAACAGGTGTATAGAATTCCTTAGGATCTTCAACAATAGAACGTCCTGCAATTTTAAAAATTGAAGCGTCTTTGTCTAAAATAATTTCAGGGCTGTTTTTTGTTTTTTCTAAGTTTATCGGTTCTGACATAATTAAAATTTAACTGTTAGAGAAAAGAAAGAGTAGGTATCGTTGATTTTTTTAAATTCATAGTTTATTTTATCAAGTGTTTCTCGGGCTAAATCAATTAATCCCAAACCTGCGCTTCCTGATAAAGTTATTTTTCCTTCTCGAAGATATTTTCTGTATAAAGCATTCAGTTCATCAACTGTTTTACTGTTAACCATATCTAACAGATTTTTAAGATTTTCAATTTCTGAATTCAAAATAAAGTTTCCTGTTCCGATATGAAAGTTTTTATGATCATATCCTATTTGAAAAATTCCTTCATGTTTTCCGTCGATCGGATATGAATGTTTACTTATATTTTGAAGTATTTCTACTAAAAAATGGAATATCTTTTTATGAATTTTCAATGAAACATTTTGCATGTTTTCTTCAACCATTTTCAACATCGGACCAACAGCATCTTCGGAATAGTCGCCTTTATGCATCATTAATATTTTTTCTTGAGCAACTAATGCTTGAATTTGTTTAGCATCAGATAATGATACGGAAGGAAGTCCGTCGTCTATTTTCGGATTTCGTAATTCAATTTGCATAAAAAACATTGATTGTTTATCGTCAATTTTTACAAAATCAAAAGGAAGTTTGCCTTTTGTTTTTCTGACCATTTCAATAAAACCTAATCCTGCGCCGCCTTTTTCATTAATTTTCTTGTTTGTCAGAACTTCACGATAAAGTTTATTTAACTCCGATTTATCCAATGTGTTGACTTGCTCTAACTTTTCCTTGACCATGGGAATCTTATCATTATCAATGAGGTTTGCAGAAATAACATAAAATGTATCACCGATATTCCTGGTCATAAAAAATTCAGAATTATCATCTAAACTAATTTCTTCTTCCGAATCAGCATATCTTGAAATATTCTGAAAGCTTTCAATCATCAGAAAAGATAACTTATTTCTTAGTTTTTCATGCCGCTCTTCAACATTGTCTTTAAACAACTGAGTTGCCATTGTTAAAACATTATTACTAAAACTTCCTCTGTATGAGAAGCTTATAGTGTCTTTTTCCAGTAATCTGTAGAATTGATAAATCGTGTTGGTTGTCATAGTAGAAATTCTTTGTGGTAAAAATATTACATATTAACCAATTTTAAAAATTTATTTGCTGTTAATTTGATTCTAAGTTAGAATTTCTTTCTTTTTCAACAAAATAATATTTTCAATATGGTGTGTATGCGGAAACATATCAACAGGTTGAATTTTTTCAATTTTATAGTGTAAATCTAATAATTGAATATCTCTGGCTTGTGTTGCAACATTACAACTGATATAAACTATTTTTTCAGGATTTGAATTTAATATGCTGTTAATCACATTTTTATGCATACCGGCTCTGGGAGGGTCAAGAATCACAATATCGGGTTTCTCGTTGTTTTTTATAAAATCATCATTCAAAATATCTTTCATGTCTCCTGCAAAAAATAAGGTATTTTTTATTGAATTAATTTCAGAATTCTTTTTGGCATCTTCAATTGCTTCTTGAACATATTCAATACCGATTACTTTTTTTACTTTACCGGCAATAAAATTAGCAATTGTTCCGGTTCCCGTGTATAAATCATAAACAATTTCATCTCCCTTAAAATCAGCAAAATCTGATGCTATTTGATATAAATTTTGAGCTTGTTTTGAATTGGTTTGATAAAAAGATTTTGGTCCTACGATGAATTTAAGATTCCCCATCTTTTCCTCAATATAAGCTTTTCCATTATAATTAAAGATTTTCAAATCTGTTATACTGTCATTTAATTTATTGTTTATTACGTAATTAACTGAAGTTACTTCCGGAAATTTATTTGAAACGGCATCAAGTAAGTTGTTTATTTTCTCAGTTTCATTTTCAAAAAAAGATAAAATAACCATTATTTCATCGGTTTCGGCTGTCCGTATTATTAAATTTCTGAGAAAACCCTCTTTTTTATATAAATTAAAAAAGTCATAATTGTTTTTAATTGCAAAATCTTTTATAAAAAGACGAATTGCATTTGAAGGCGCTTTTTGAAGTAAGCATTCTTTTATATCAAGAATTTTATCAAATCTGCCCGGAATATGGAAACCGAGACCTTTATAATCAGTAATATCATTTTCGGTATTAATTTCATCGTGTGTCAGCCAACGTGAATTTGAAAACGAATATTCCAATTTGTTTCGGTAATACGTTGTTTCGGGGGCAGGCAGAATTTTATATATTTCCGGTAATTCTACTTTTGCAATACGTGTAAGTGTATCAATAACTTGTTTTTGTTTATACTTTAATTGTTCGTCATAACTTAATTGCTGACGTGTACAACCGCCGCATACGCCAAAGTGCATGCAAGGAGGATCAATTCTTTTTTCTGAGTACTTATGAAATTTTACCGGGTAACCCTCTTTGTAACTTTTTTTCTTTTTATTAATTTGTACATCAACAATATCGCCCGGAACTGTTTTTGAAACAAAAATTGTTAAATCACCTTGCTCGGGATTTTGATTTTTTACTTTTCCCACAGCTTTACCTTCAATCGCTAAATCAATGATTTCAACATTTTCATAGAGAGGGTAGCGTTCTCTTTTTCGTCTTGCCATTTGTAATAATTCAAATATTTCGGCAAATATATCTAAAAAGAAAGATTTAAAGCAATTTATTGATATTCATAACAACCGATATCGGGTGCAGAATCATTAATTCTGCTTATATTATTCAAATCGTTGTTTAAATACGACGGAAATAAATTCGGAATTAACAAATTTCCTTGATTGATTGCAGGAGAACCGGTATCGAGCATAAAATTATATTCTGAATAATCCTTATAAATCGGATCTGCATTAAGAATAATATTTTTATAATGGGTAATATCGTTTGTATTAATATTACTTTCGGGATCAATTTTCAACAAACAATTCTCAAATGTATAATTAAACAGTGCACCTTGATCGGAAAATCCGTCAGCACTGCATTCAGTTTCTTTATTTCCTGAAATTATACAATTCCCGAAATACGCATTTTCTAAATCGTAAAGATATACAGTTCCGTTGTATTGATAATAATTATTGATGAAAACAGCCGGTGTGTTTCTGATACCTTTCCAATGATTATCTATGGTACAATGATAAAATTTGTAATCACCACCGCGTGTAACAGCAACATTGTAGTATCCGCAATCACTTATCAAACAATTTGTTGCTAAAATATTACTGACTTGTGCAAAAATTCCGGCATACGAATGATGTTCAATAATTGAATTATGAATACTGAGTTGAGGATTTGCATTTTGAACCGAATCGACTTGTATTCCGATATCTGCATTTTTGATAAGGGCATAGTTAATTTCATTATCTTTACTTAGTTTCGTTAACCAAATTCCGCCCCATTGTCCGGCAACATCATAATAATTATCTGTAGTATCATTATCAAAGATATCATCAAAAATTGAAGAATGCCCGTTTAATCTGTCTGCTTCAAAAATAACCGGATTTTCAGAGGTTCCGTTAACGGTTAAAGTCCCTAAAATCATGATTCGGGAATTTCTGTGAGAATAGATATGTGTTCCGGATTCAACGGTTAATTGTTGATTTTCATCTAATGCAACAGAATTGTATATTAGATACGGCTTGTCATTTGTCCATGTTTGAGTTTGAATGACGGAATCTTTAAAGAAATGAACATCTTGACCGAAGGCAACAAGATTTACATATTGTTCATTGTTTCCGGTATTAAAAACAACTTTATCTGTTTCCAAAATGTCATCATTATCGGTATTTATAGTTACGTCTGCAAAAATATAAATACTGTCTTTTGCTTCAATTTCAATGTTTTTTGAAGAATTTCCGGCAGTTCCGTTAATGTTTAATCTGAATTTAGAAGCTGATTCTTTTTCTAATTTAATTTCAGAAATAATAACCGGCAAATTATAAGGATTTTTCACTTTAAAATAGCGTGTTGCAGAACCTATTCCGCTAAATATTGTATCAAAGATTACCGTATCTTTGGAGAATTCCAAGCTTATATTTCCGTCTTTGTAATAGTTTGATTTATTACAATTTATTAAAATTGAAAAACTTAAAATTAAGAATATTGATATTTTTAAAAATAATTTCATACAGAAAGAACGAATCGAAATGTTTTTTATTATAATAAAATTTTTTGCTCGGATATTGAGAAAAAAATATAAAAAAATACCTCTGAATTTCAGAGGTATTTTTTATGAAAGTAAATTTTTAATTGAGTTTAAGTACTTTTTTTGAGTAAATTGTTTCTTTCTGATTATTTTTAATCTTTAATAAATA
>JANTGL010000243.1 GCA_024762915.1 Bacteroidales bacterium
CTTCTTTCATATAAGCGATGCCTTCGTCCCATCCTTTAATGACTTCTCCCATACCCAAAGTAAAATCAAAGGGTTCATTTCTGTCATAGGACGAATCAAATTTTTCACCGTCTAAAAAAGTTCCGGTATAATTAACTACAACAATATCTCCGGGTGTTGCCTGAGCCCCGGTTCCGGCAAGTGTTTCAATATAATATAACCCGCTTGCAGTAGGTTCTGTTGTTATGTTATTATCATTAATATAGGCTTGCAAAGTTTCAAGTTCTTTTTCTTCATCACTTTTGCAAGATGTGAAAAAAGAGATCAATAAAACTGAAATGCTTAATAAAATAATTCGTTTTTTCATGTGTCTGTATTTATAATTTTATTCACTTTGTTCATGAGAACGCTTTGTTTAGTTCAAAGGTCACATAGCCTGCCTGACGGCAGTCAGGGAACACCCACATATGAACTTATCAATTCTATTTATTTTTTGAAACTGCATTAGTCATTACTCGCAAGCTCGTGAGAACGTTTCACTTAGTTCCCGAGGGTGTTAAGATTTTAGACCGGGTGTTTCATATTTTTTTAATTAATATAATCAAAATTAATAAATTTTTGCAATACTTTCGGAATTTTAATCCCGGCTTCGGTATAATTATTTTCCAATAAAGCAGCAACGATTCTCGGTAATGCCAAAGCACTGCCGTTTAGTGTGTGTGCCAATTGCGTTTGTTTTTCTCCTTCTTTCTTAAAACGAAGTTTTAAACGGTTGGCCTGAAAGGTTTCAAAATTAGATACCGAACTGACTTCCAGCCATTTATCCTGGCCTGCAGAATACACTTCAAAATCATACGTTAGCGCCGAGGTAAAACCTAAATCACCGCCGCACAAACGTACAATACGATAGGGAAGTTCTAATTTTTGCACCAAGGATTCAACATAAGCAACCATTTCGTCAAGTGTTTCATAGGATTTATCGGGATGCTGAATTTGAACGATTTCCACTTTATCAAATTGATGCAGTCGATTTAATCCCCTGACATCTTTCCCGTATGAACCGGCTTCTCGTCTGAAACAGGATGAATAAGCCGTCATTTTAATCGGAAAATCGTCTTCTTTTAAAATAACGTTGCGGTATAAATTCGTAACGGGAACTTCAGCCGTCGGTATTAAAAATAATTTATCTTCAGTTACTTGATACATTTGCCCTTCCTTATCGGGAAGTTGCCCGGTTCCGAAACCGGATGCTTCATTGACTACCAAAGGCGGCATAATTTCCGTAAATCCGGCTTTATCGGCTTCTTCAAGAAAGAATGCAATCAGTGCACGTTGCAACTTTGCTCCTTTCCCTTTATAAACAGGAAAACCGGCACCCGTAATTTTATTTCCGAGTTCAAAATCAATCAAATCATATGTATCGGCTAAATCCCAGTGCGGTACTTTTTTGTTGAGTTTCGGTACTGTTCCGCCGCTGCGAATTTCTACATTATCTGCATCTGTTTTTCCGGCAGGAACTGAAGGATGCGGCATATTCGGTATTTCGGAAAGAATTGCCGATAATTCAGTTTTCGCCGTATTCAATTTTACCGTTAACTCTTTTGCTTTTTCTTTTAATTCGGCAGCTTCTTTTTTCGCTTCTCCTGCTTCTGCTTGTTTGCCTTCTTTAAAAAGTTGACCGATACTTTTGGCTATTTTATTAGATTTTTCTAAAGTTGCATCTAAGCTGCTTTGAAGTTCTTTTCTATTGTTGTCTGTTTCAACGGCTTTATGAATTAATTCACTGAAATCCTTATTTCTTACGGACAACTTTTTAATAAGTTCTTCCGGATTATTTTTAATTTGATTTAATGTAAGCATATTCTTCAGTTTAATAAAAAAATCCCGTTATCGCAAATATTACGAAATAACGGGATTTTATCATTTATAAATATTTTATATTATTCTGCGGGTTCTACGGAAACGTATGATTTATTGTTTCTTTTCTTTTGAAACTTAATAATTCCGTTCGTTAAAGCAAATAATGTATGATCTCTGCCCATTCCGACATTGTTTCCGGGAAAATGTTTTGTTCCTCTTTGACGAACAATAATATTTCCTGCAACAACTTTTTGTCCTCCGTATAATTTTACACCCAATCTTTTGCTTTCCGAATCTCTTCCGTTTCGGGAGCTACCCATTCCTTTCTTATGTGCCATAATATTTTTTTTATCAGGTTTTTTTTTATTAGGCTTTTCCGCCGTTTAATTCGTCTTGTAATTTTTGTAATTCGTCCCATTTGCCGTCGGCAGCTAATTTAGCTTGTTTCGGCCAAGTTGTCGGGTCAAATCTGTTATAAGCATTTCCGCCGGCAGCAACCAATATTTCTGAAATTTTTTCAGCTTTTGCTGTTGACAATTTTTTGAATGTGTCCATTCCTGCATCTGCCAGTATCCCTGCAATTTTAGGTCCGATACCTTCAATTTTAGTAAGTTTATCGGGTTTTGCAGTTTTTGTTTCAGTTTTTGGTGTTGTTTCTTTTTTTACAACTTTTTTAGCTTCGGCTTTTTTGGGAGCGTCTTTTACTGCAGCTTTTTTAGGAGCTTCTTTTTTTACGGGTTCTTTCGTTTCCGGTTTTTTAGCTGTTTCTTTTTTAGCGCTTCCTTTTCCGTTTAAAGTAATATCTTCAATTTCAATTTGAGACAGATCTTGACGATGCCCGTTAAGTTTTTGATATCCTTTTCTTCTTTTTTTCTTGAATACCAAAACTTTGTCACCTCTCATGTGAGCAAGAACTTTTGCCGAAACGGATGCACCGTTAATGGTGGGAGTTCCGATATTTACTTTTTTCCCGTCATCGGTAAGTAAAACTTTGTCAAAAGTTACACTACTTCCTTCTTTTTCAGCCAATCTGTGGACAAATATTTTTTGGTCTTTTTGAACCTTAAATTGTTGTCCGGCTATTTCTACAATTGCGTACATTTTATAAATTTTAAATGTGTTTAAGAGGCGCCCGCAAATACGTCGGAACTTTTAATGCCTCGTTAAATTCTTAATTCGGGCTGCAAAAATAGTTATTTTTATTAAATTACAAATGTTTTTTTGAATATTTTAACAAAAACGGAAAGCATTTTGAACTCTCCGTTCCGGAATTCTTGTTAAATTTATTTATTCAGAAAAAACTGTTACCAAGTTTCTTGATGGATAATTACCCAAGCATAGCTTGATGTTCCGGTTTGCACACACATTTCTACATAGGAATTATTGGCATCTGTTCGATAGCGTAAAGTCCCGACTTTATCCGCACTTGCGGTATCAGAATCATCGGAAACTTGCACACCGCCGTTGACTTGCAGAGCAGATTTCGGATCAGGAGTCATCACACCGACCTTTCCTGTTAAAACGGTTTTTAAATTGCTTGCCGGATTACCGAGAAGAATTGAGTTGCTGCCCATACCGGTTGTATTGGTTCCTATCACAATTTCTTCGGTATTGCCGTCTGCGGATGCTTTGGTATTTGATCCTATGTAAATACCCGAAGTTAAATTACTTAAAGGAGTTCCGCCGGTATCAAAAGCTCCTGCCAGATAGCCTAAAGCGGTATTATCGTTTCCCGAACCGATAGTAGCCAAAGCACCTGCTCCGAATGCCGAATTATTCGTTCCGGATGAATTTGTTGCTAATGCAGCATTTCCGGTTCCTGTATTTCCGTCCGTACTGCCGTTATTGGCACCGGCACTGCCACCCAAGAATACCGAATTAGTACCGGCTGTTTTTCCGTCCGTTAAATCGTTGATTTCTTGAGCACCGCCGCTTGCAGGTGTTTCCCAAGTTGCGTTTCCGCTTGCATCTGATGTTAAGACTTTACCTGTTCCGGGCGAGCCGCCGGTTATCTTTATCGTACCGTTTATATCAACTCGTGCAGCCGGAAAATCACCGCCTATTAAAGGAGTTGAAGTTGATGAATTGGCTATATACAATTTTGCACTGCCTGTTTCGTTATAACCTGCTTGATAACCTATAAAAACATTACTCGAACCGTTTACGTTACTGTTTCCCGCATCCGTTCCGATACTTGTATTGTTATTACCTGCTGAATTATTGTATAAGGATCTTGTACCGATTGCTACGTTTGCATTTCCGGTAGTGTTTGCATTCATCGAATAGGCACCCGCAGCTGTATTATCACCTCCTGATGTATTTAACGATAAACTGCCGTTTCCGAAACCGGCATTTCTGTTTGCCGTTCCGTCATCGCTTGCACCGGCATTGACCCCGACAAAAATAGATGAATTATCATTTTTTCCGTCCGAAAGATCGTTTACGGCTTGTGCACCGCTGTCATTTGCAGGCACCCAATTTGTTCCGTCCCAGTTTAAGATTTGCCCGTTAGTCGGAGCAATCGTTGAAACATCAACATCGGTTAAATTATCGATACCGCTGTTTAAGGAAAAAGTAGTACCTGATAAAGCTAAGCCCGAACCGGCAGTATATGTGGTATTGGCATCATCAGCCGGTACCCAGTTTGTTCCGTCCCAACTTAATACTTGTCCGTTTGTCGGAGCGGTTGTTGTTACATCAACATCGGAATGTGTATCGATGGA
>JANTGL010000244.1 GCA_024762915.1 Bacteroidales bacterium
ATAAATGAAATTTCATTTTCCGTTCTGCATATTACAGCTTCTAAACTGTTCTTTTTCATGTAATTCACATCATGTTTCTTCCATCCTTCACTTCCTTTAAGACCAAACAAACCGATAACATACGATTGCTCTTTCATTTTCTCGGAAATATTATGCCCCATGCTCGGAACTTCGGGTATGTATTTTCCCAAATCCGGATTATCACAAATATGTTGATTATGTGCCCAAATAATAATTTTCTTATCGGGAAATATTTTTTTTGTAAACCATTCAATATTTTCAGCCATATATTTATCACGCAATACATTATATTTTTGAGGATTATTATGTGCTTGTCTAATGATATTTAACAGATATATTTTATTTTGAATAATGTGTTTAAAAACCTCTCTCTCTTTATTTGCTTTATATGTGTTAATACTGTTTAATAATTTAATACACCTGTCTGTTAAATTTTGACATAATTCCGAGTGATATTCTTTACTGTTTTTATTTAATATCACAGCATTAAAATATGAATTAATTCCGGTATCAAGGGCAATAAATTCCGTAAAATCTTTTGGCTTTAAATAATTCTGATAATAATGATACAATAAACGGTTATCCGTAATATTACTTTTTTTAATGTCAAACCCCGAAAAGCACAAAGGATTTTTACTGTCTTTACTTTTCTTAATATAGTTAAACAGGTCATAGTTCACATCTGTATGCCAAATATTATAAATTGAATTATTAAGAAATTCAGAAGTACTTATACTGTCGCAAATTAAATATGAAGTATTGCAATTAAAGAAATCACTCTCGAATAATAAAACATCAAAACCCATTTCCTGATGAAGAAATTTAATTAATCGTTCTTTTATTGCACTGTATTCTTCAACATAATGGTTGCTTTCACCTAAAAAAACATATCTTTTATTACCGATTATTTCTTTAAGGAATTCTAAATCTTCAAAATTTTCAGATGAATACGTATCTTTTATATTAATAATCCGGTTACTGAATGCTTGCCGGATATCATCATTTACGTATGGACATTTAACATGATTAACTGTTTTTTTTGAATTGATTGTTTGTGAAAATAAAACAAAACCATAAATTAAAATTATTACAAATAATAATATTTTCTTCGTTATAATTTTCATATTTTTTTTTAAGTAATCGTGCCACGCTTTAGCGTGGCACGATATCAATTCTATAAATAAAAAAATTATTTTTTTCCTTCGGCACGCTTCATTTCCGCTTCAATCATTTCAATTGCTTGCTCATAACCGATACGTTTTGCAATAATCTTTTTGTTTTCATCCAAAAGATATAACACCGGTGAACTGTGAATATCATAATTTATTCTGAACGGATCAAAGGGATCCCACGCATTTGTCCAATCCGTCATCCGGTGTTTTTTAATAAATTCCAACCATTCTTGAGTTATTTGAGAAAAACGGTTCCAATCCGTTATGTCTTTTTGCAAAAATATTGATATGATTTCTACTCCTTTTTCTTTCAATTTCTTTTCATTGTATAAATCATGAAATAAAGGTGTTTCTTTTTTGCAATGGCTGCAATCGGGTGTCCAAAACCACAAAATTGTATATTTTGCCTTCTTTTCGTTTAACGAACTTGTTACCGGAAACTTATCATAATATTGTTTTAAAAGTTCGACTTTTAAGTTGTACTTAACCAAACTGTCGGCTCCGGATTTATCGATCGTCAGACCGTCAGATTTTAGTTTCGGCAATTGTAAAAGCAAGTCATTAATTCCGGAAGTATCGGAAGGAACTTCATTAAAAACAATATTTTGTGCCGTTACACCAATCAAACATTTTTTTCTGTTTTTAACTTTTTTCTTTAATTCACTAATAAATTCAGAATCGCTCCATGTTGCTTCTTTAATATAATATTTTTCGGCAATGTGCATATACACATTTTCGGAAGTCATTATTTGGGAAGATGCATATTTATTGAAAAGATGTACCAACATATATCGAAATAATTCCTCATTCGATCGGGATTTTTCAATCAGCATATCAACTTCCGGAATTAAAGTATCGGGATGTTGCATTAACACTTTATCCAAATAGGTATCAATCGTATTTTCGTAGATCGGGGTTCTGAGCAAACGCGCGTCGGAAAGATCAAAATTATCGAAATAATGATGTCTGAACCAATAATATTGTTGTTTCCTGTCCGTAATTATTTTCGGAACTTCAACTTGCCTGGTTGCTTTTAAGAACTTAGTAAAATAATCATTCGGATATTCATTAATCGTTTTTTGAAAATAGGCTTCCGTTTCTTCTCCGAGTTTCTTTAATTGTGCATCAATTTCTGTAATCTTATTTTTATCACCTTTATTCTTTTCACGGTCGTCAAGAAGCTCTTTCCTCTTTTTTCCTGCGTTATCCAAGTATTTTTTATACGCTTGAAAACGCGTATTTTCTTCACATCCTTTAAAACTGACCGTATTATCATAATCTGACGTATCAGCCGAAATTGAGAAAACTTGATCTTTATCAAGCAAAAAATCGAAAAAACTTTTATTCGGTAAAAATAAAAAATACATTCCGCCGGGTAATTTCTCCTTATTCTTAAACACAGCGTAACCTTTTGTATTTAAGGTGATTGTATCATCAGGGATAAGTTGTCCCGCAAAATGGTGACCGAGAATAACATCCTTATTCGGAAGATTTTTTATGTTAACATCAATTTTATATCCTTGTGCA
This sequence comes from Bacteroidales bacterium, assembly GCA_024762915.1. GTDB lineage: Bacteria > Bacteroidota > Bacteroidia > Bacteroidales > JAADGE01 > JAADGE01. Next base: position 2,721 of record JANTGL010000244.1, read on the forward strand.
AAAATTGATATTGAAATAAAAATTATTACGGCAGAAAAAAGAATTCGTTTCATTTTAATTTATTTAGTTTATTTGATAACGTTTTAGTTTATAAAATAATATTCTGAAAACCTTTAAAAACCGGAAAAAGTTGCATTATTGTTTAAAAAAGATTCTGAACCCGAAGGCTCAACGAAGTTAAACAAGTTCAGAATGACCTTCAAGGAAATATTCAGAAAATTAAAAATTAATTTTATCATAGACAGCCTGCCGGCTGTCTCTGCGTATCTTAATATTTTTCAAAAGGTTCCCAAACAATTTTTTTGTTTTTTTCACGGTCAAAATGTTCGCAATCATCAACCGATTGCACTTCGCTGATTGTATAAGCTGCTTGATGCATATAATGATAGGCACGGTTTGCCGATTCGCCCATATTAATAAATACGGACTCGCCGTCTTTTATCAATCCGCGTTTCAAAGATTCAAAGAAACCGAGTAATCCCGCAGCGGAAGCCGGACCGATTTTAATGACACGTTCATAGGCAACGAGTCGTATCATATCCAAAGCCAAATCTTCACTTACCGGGAAAATATCGCCGCCGCTGCGTTTCACAAGCGGTCCCATCAAGGGATACATTCCCGGATTTCCGGTTGCAATGGTCGGAATAAGCACTTCCGGATTTTCATAAATCGGATAATCTTTTTCCCATCCTTCGGGATAATTATTTTCTTTGGCTTTTTTCCATGCATCAGCCATAGGTGCACAACGATCACCTTGTGATAGTAAAAATCTCGGAAGTTTTCCGAAAATATTTAAATCTTCAAAATCTTTAAACGCTTTTTCCACGGCAAAAGGTCCGGTTCCGCCGCTTAATGCCTGAATATACACATCCGGAACTTTTCCGAGTAATCGCATCATTTCAAAAACCTGTGTTTTTTTGGCTTCTAATCGTAAAGGATCCAGATTTCCGCCGGTCATTAAAATATTGTGCTTTTTGGCATAATCGGCAGCGACTTTTTTTGCATAAGCATAATCGCCCTGAACATGAAACACTTTTTGTCCGTAGGCACTGATGTGTGACATACTGTCTCGAAAAGCATCACCCGGCATAAAAATCGAACACGAAATACCGGCTTTTGCCAAATAATGAGCAAATGCACTGGCCGTATTTCCGGTACTTGCCACCACATATTCTTTTACGCCGTTCTCTTTCAAAACACTTGCCGCTACGGCACCGCCCTTATCTTTAAAGGTTCCGGTTGCAAAACTTTTATCGTTCCTGTTTATGTAAACTTCAAGATTTAATCCGTATTTACGCTTGGCGTAATCTTCGAAAAATGCCCACCGTTCAATAGGGGCAACACCTTCACCGTCGGTGACGATATTTTCTTTGTGTTCCAACGGTAAGAAATCAAAATAATGCCAAAGACTTTCGGGTTTTGCATCTTTACTCATAAGTTCTTTGATGCGTTCTTTCGGCGTATTATAAATTGTATCAATCTTATTATCACCGCATTTCGGACATTTTTGACCGTTTGCAAACCATTCTTTAAACCCTTGAATTTCTTTTCCGCACGTTTTACATTTGAAATAAAATTTTTTGCTCATATCGTTATTTTTTTGCAAATATATTAAAAATAAGGCGGTGATTATGATGATTTTTTAAGTTTGTTATTCTAAAAATTTAAAAAATAATTATCTTGCCGTAAAATAACACGCAAATATCTATTAAATGGCTATAATACAAGATAATACTCTCAGACCAAATTTCTTTTTCAAAAATAAACATATCAATACAATTTACAGGCATTTTGCATACAAAGACAAGATAAATTAT
>JANTGL010000245.1 GCA_024762915.1 Bacteroidales bacterium
TGTACCATATAACCGAGTTTTGTTTCAAAAGTTAATACACTGTTTGATGTAACAACCAAACCGGGTGTAACTAAATAGACAAGTTCAGTTGCTTCTCCGGAATTATAGGCACTCATTTGTGCGTAATAATTAGGATCATAAAATTTACCGATAAAAACACGAGTACCTGCCGCAGCAACATTTGTCCATCCGGTTAAAGCAACATTATCGTTCACTGTAACAGTACTGAAATCTTCAGAAAAATCTTGCGCATAAATTGAAATTGATAAAATAATTGCAAAAATTAATAGTATACTTTTTTTCATAATTATAAAAATTAAAATGTTAATAAATAGAAAGAGAATACAAAGTTAAGTAAAATATGTTTATCTGAGTTAATAAATTATTATTTTTCCTTTATTAAAAACAAATAAGTCGGGAAATGATCGCTGTATCCGTTTTGAAAACGATCGAATGAAAATGTCCGTTTAGGATAGCCTTTAAAACGACCGTCTTGTTGAATCATAAATGGTTTACGGCATATTCCCGCTTTCCAGAAAACAAAATCTGAAGTATTTTTTGATAATAATGTCTGCGAAATAATCAATTGGTCAAAAAAACTCCAAGCATCTCTGTAAGCCGTTGTTCCGACACCGTTTTTATATACTTTATAAAAGGGACTGTATAAATCGCCTTTTTTAAGTTTACTTTCTTTTCCTTTGGATTGAAGATGTTTTACCACACTTGCATTATCAGGGTTATCATTAAGGTCTCCCATAACGATAATTTTTGCGTTTTCATTTAAATTTAAAATAGAATCAACCAAATGACGGCATAAATCACCGGCAGCATCTCTTTTGGGTTCGCTGACTTTTTGTCCGCCGCCTCTTGAAGGCCAGTGATTTACAATAATATTTATCGTATCGGTTTTATCAAAAACTCCCGTAACAACCATTTGTCCTCTTGTTTTATCGTGCGGATCAAAATCAAAATGTAAGTTATGATAAGACGTGTGTGTTACTTTAAATGAATTCTTTTTATAAATAAGTCCGACATCAATTCCGCGTTCATCCGGTGATTCATAGTGTACAATTCCGTATTCCGATTTTATTAATTGCGGTTCTTTTATTAAATCTTCCACAACACTTTTGTTTTCAATTTCGGAAATTCCTAAAATATCCGGACCGCCTTTTATTTTTTCGTCACCGATTTGAGAAATAACTTCTGCCATGTTGTGAAGTTTTTTATGGTAGCGTTCGCTTGTCCATACTTTTTTCCCCGAAGGCAGAAATTCATAATCGTATGTATCCGGAGAGTCAATTGTATCAAACAGATTTTCAAGATTATAAAAACCGATACATTTTATTTTGTATTGCTTTTTTTGAGCATTTAAATTTAATGTAAAAACCGAAACAGCAATTAAAGTAATTATAAACTTAAAAGTTGAGATTTTATTAAACATGTTTTTGAAATTAATATTTATAGAAATTATATTATATTTGTCGCCCTTTTTCTTTAGAAAAGTTTTCAAAATTAGAATAATAATTTAAATTTAAAGTGTAAGTTATGAGAAAATTATTTTTAATGCTTTCAATTTTACTTTTTGCGTCTGTTATTTTGCATGCACAGAGTGATATTTCGGGAGCAGTAAAAGATAAAGTTACGGAACAGACTTTATCGGGTGCTTTTGTAAGTTTGCAAGGTACCGATTTTAATATTAAAACCAATGCGGACGGAACGTTTGTGTTAAAATCAGTTCCGGCAGGTAAGTATTTTTTAATAATCAGTGCTGAGTCATATGAAACAGTAGAAAAAGAAATTGAAGTTAAATCTGAAAACTTAACGGTAGGGAATGTTTTTTTAAATCCTGTTTCGGATGAGAATACCGGTGAAGATGTAATAATTGAACTTTCAAATGATCAATTAGACGGCGGAGATGAAGATATTCAAACGAATGTATCAGGTATTTTACACGGATCTAAAGATATTTTTCTTTCAACTGCCGGATATAGTTTCGGACCTTTAAGATTCAGAGTAAGAGGATACGATAATAAATATTCGAATCTTTATATGAACGGAATTCAAACCAATGATCCGGAATCAGGTCGTGCTGTTTGGGCTTATTGGGGCGGGTTAAATGATGCGGTCAGAAATTCTGAAACCCACAAAGGAATTGCAGAAACAGATTATGGTTTCGGCGGTATCGGCGGTTCTACAAATATCAATACAAGAGCATCACAAATAAGAGTCGGTACAAAACTAACTTACTCTTTTACAAACAGAAATTACCATCACAGAGCCATGTTTATTTATTCGACAGGATTAATGAAAAACGGATGGGCTTTGGCTGTTTCCGGTTCTAAAAGATATGCAAAAGAAGGTTATCAAGAAGGTACATTTTATGACGGGTATGCCTATTTCGTTTCTGCCGAAAAGAAATTTAACGATACGCATAGTATAGGGATTGTTGCATTCGGCTCACCTTCTTTAAGAGGAGGAAGCAGCGGAACAACCCAAGAAGTGTACGATTTAACAAGTGATTTATACAACGGACATAAAAAATATAATCCGAATTGGGGATGGCAAGACGGTGAAAAGAGAAATGCAAAAGTTACAGACTCTCATACACCCATGTTTATTTTTACTCACTATTGGGATATTGATAATTCAAGTAAATTGCAAACTTCACTATCCTATTCGAGAGGTAAATACAATAAAACATCCTTAAATTGGTATGAAGGTGCAGATCCGAGACCGGATTATTATCGTTACCTGCCAAGCTATATGACAGGAGTTGATGCAATTGCAAAAAGAACAGAAGAATTTCAAAACGGTGAACGTCAAATTGATTGGGATGCTATGTACCAAGCAAACTATACAAGTGATACTACGGTTTATAATGCAGACGGTATTGCCGGAAACACTTTAACCGGAAAACAGTCTCAATATATTACAGAAGACAGAAGAAATGAAAATAATCAATTTCAGTTTACGTCTGTTTATAAAAAAATGATAAATGATAATTTGCAATTTTCGGCAGGAATTCAACAAAGATATTATAAAGCTCGTCATTATAAAACCTTAATTGATTTGTTAGGCGGTGATTTTATAGTTGATAAAGATAAATATGCTTCAAGAGATTTTGGTGATACAGAAATTGCTGATAATGATCTCAGACATCCTAATAATATTATTGATGAAACAGGTGAAGTTTTCGGAAATGATTATTATGCGACAGTTAATTATACAGATATATGGGCCCAGGCTTCTTATAATTTGAATAAATTTAATTTTTATTTAACGGGAAACGGCTCATATACTAATTTTTGGAGAACAGGGAATATGCAAAACGGTAAATTTCCCGATAATTCGCTCGGAGATTCTCAGAAATTAGCGTTTACAAATTACGGTGCAAAACTTGGAGCAACCTATAAACTTTCCGGTATGCATTTTTTACATGCGGATGCAGCATATTTAACAAAAGCGCCTGATTTCAGAAATGCTTTTGTGTCTCCCAGAACCAGAAATCAAGTGGTTGACGGTTTAACAAGTGAAACTATTCTTTCTGCACAAGGCGGTTATGTATTACAATCGAATAAATTAAAAGCAACGGTCGATGTTTTTTATACAGAATTCCGAGATCAAACAGAAGTCAGAAGTTTTTATTTTGATTTAACACATAATTTTTTAAACTTTATTATGACAGGTATTGATAAAACCCATCAAGGAATTGAGTTTGGTGCAGAATATTCAATCTTACCCGGCTTATCTGTATATGGTGTAGGTTCACTAGGCTATTACAGATGGACATCTCGACCTGATTTCAGTATTTTTATTGATAACAGTGCTGAAATGGATTTTGCTCAAGATATTGTATATGTAAAGGGTAATTTGGTATCCGGTACACCTCAAACAGCATTTGCAGGAGGAATAAAATATTTTACACCTAAATATTGGAGGTTCGGAATAAATGCAAATTATCTGGATGATAGATATTTGTCTTTTAGTTCATTGTCACGAACAGTATCAGCACTTAAATATTTTATGGATGACGGAAGATTAGATCCAAGATTTACTGATTTTGTAGAACAAACAAAATTGCCTTCATCATTTACACTTGATGCCTTTATCGGAAAATCATTCCGTTTTGATTATAAATATTATTTAAATATAAGTTTGAATGTAACTAATTTATTAAATAATACTTCTATTTACACCGGCGGATATGAACAAGCGAGGTTACTCGGAGAAGGAAACTTGGATGATTTAGCTAACTTTGAAAATAAACTTTATTATTTTTCAGGTTTGCAATATTACTTAAATATTAGTTTCAGATTTTAAAAATAAGATAATTATGAAAAAGAATATAAAATTAGCATTAATATTTTCAACTTTAATTCTTTTAATTGTAATAGGATGTGTAAAAGAAGACTTTGATACAATACCGGAATATACGGTAGATTATGACGCTAATATCAGTATAGCTGAATTAAAAGCGATGTACACAGGTACAAACTTATTGATTGATACTAACCTTATTATTAAA
>JANTGL010000246.1 GCA_024762915.1 Bacteroidales bacterium
AATTGCAATTAATATCTGCCAATGAAGCGCAAATTTTTTTTTCATCCGTAAGTGCTTTTTATACAAAATTTATGTAAAAATAAAAAAAATATTGTTTTTTGAAGATTTAAATTTACGAATCCTAATTGTTTATTACTGAATTAAAAAATTTTTATACTTTCTATTTATAGATTTTTTTTTGCTTTATAATATAATGTATTACTGTTTTCTTTTTTGAATATTGTATTTGCCGTCTCTAAAATATTATCAATAGTTACTTTATTATATTTTTGAGTTTCATAATTTAATGTATCGGCATCTTCCAATAATTCATAAAAAGCTAAATCCATAGCTTTATTTAAAACGTCTGTTTCGGAAAAAATAAATCGTGATTCAATTTTGTTTTTTACTTTTTGCAACTCTCTTTTTGAAATACCGTCTTTAAGCAAATTTTCAAGTTCGTTTAATACAGCTGACTCGGCTTCCTCTAAAGAAATCCCTGCTGAAGGTTTTCCGTTAAAAATAAATAATCCGGGATCGATACTTCCGCTGATGTAGGCATCAAGTGATGAAAATACGGGATTTTTTTTAATTAATTTTTGAAAAAGACGAGAAGATTCCCCGTTTGATAATATATCCGACAGTAAATCAGCTGTATAGAAGTCCGGGTGATTTCTTCCGCACATGTGATAAGTTTGATACCATGCATCGACGGGTACATTTCTTTCAACTGTCAGAATTCCGGCTTCTGTTTGCTTGGGTTCCGGAGGAATATTTCTTTTTGCAATATTTCTTTTTTCAATATCCCCGAACCATTTATTAACCGCATCTTTTATATAATTGAATTCAAAATTCCCGGCAATACTTAAAACAGCATTATTAGGAGCATAATGACTGTAAAAAAAATCTTTCACATCTTGCATTACAGCGTTTTCAATATGCGAAATTTCTTTTCCTATAGTAGCCCAACGATACGGGTGAACTTTATAAGCTAACGGACGCATTAACAACCAAAAATCACCGTACGGTCGATTTAAGTAATTTTGTTTAAATTCTTCAATTACAACTTTCCGCTGTACTTCCAAACTTTTATCCGTAAATGCCAAACTTAACATTCTATCGGATTCGAGCCAAAGTGCTGTTTCCAAATTATCTTTAGGAAGGGTTTCATAGTAATTTGTATAGTCGTTATTCGTAAATGCATTACTGCTTCCCCCGGCTTCCTGCAAAGGTTTGTCGTAATTCGGGATATTTACGGAACCGCCGAACATTAAGTGTTCAAAAAGATGAGCAAATCCGGTTTTATTAGGATGTTCGTCTTTTGCTCCTACATTATACAAAATATTAACAGCGGCAACCGGCGTATCCTTATCTTGATGAAAAATGACGCGTAACCCGTTATCTAAAGTGAATTTCTTAAATTTTATCATCTCTAAAAATTAAATCTGATGTGATTTATTTGCTCTTTTGCCGTTTTATATTCTAAAATAATGTCGTCAATTATATTTTTAACCGGTTTAATTTGTTTTATCAATGCTGATATTTGCCCGATTTCGAGTTCACCGTTTTCGGTATCACCTTCAAACATTCCCAGTTTTGCTCTTGCTTTTCCCAAAAGTTCGGAAAGTTCTTCACGACTTGCACCTTTATTTTCTTTTTCAATAAGCTCATTACAGAAATTATTTTTTATCAGTCGAACGGGAACTAATTTTTTTAGTGCCAAATGCGTATCTCCTTCGTTTGCTTTTATAACTTCATTTTTAAAATTAATATGTGCCGAAGCTTCTTCGGAAGCAACAAAACGACTGCCGATTTGTACGGCGTCGGCACCCAAAACCATAGCTGCCAACATGGCTCTTCCTGTTGCAATTCCTCCGGCAGCTATCACCGGTTTAGCCGTTACGGAACGAACCAAAGGCGACAATACCAAAGTTGTTGTTTCCTCGCGACCGTTATGACCGCCGGCTTCAAAACCTTCGGCTACTATGGCATCAACTCCGGCTTCATCGGCTTTAGCGGCGAATTTTGAATTTGAGACAACATGAGCAACTTTTATTCCGTGTTCCTGAAGATGTTTTGTTCGAGTTTTAGGATTTCCTGCAGAGGTAAATACAACTTTAATGCCTTCTTCAATAATAATTTGCATTATTTCTTCCGTTTGCGGATAAAGCAAAGGTACGTTTACCCCGAAAGGTTTATCGGTCGCTTTTTTTGCTTTTTGAATGTGTTCTCTTAGAACATCCGGATACATGGAACCTGCTCCTATAAGTCCCAATCCTCCGGCATTACTGACTGCTGAAGCCAGTTCCCAACCGGAACACCAAATCATACCACCCTGAATAATAGGATATTGTATATTGAATAATTGACAAATTCTGTTCATTAAGATAATTTTTATTTTCTGCAAGATGCAAAAAAAACATTAAATTAACAAACAAACAAATTTGATAAACCGCAAAGAAGATTATGCGGAATAATTAATTCTTTTTTTATGAAAGTAGCTTAAAATAAATAATATTCCGACAATTAAAAAAGGTAAAGTAATTGAGGAAATGATACCGATTGTCATCCAAACCGAATCATTCATTGAATAATTAAGTTTAAATATAAAAGGCGTAAATGCCAGTGCAATTACACAAAAGATTATGCCTCCGATTAATTCACGTTTCCAAGCAATAATTAGGAAAATAATTAAAACAAAAGACGGAATAAGATGAATGAAAAATGCCGTTATTTGTTCCGTAAAACTTTTTCCTTCTTCAAAAGCATCTGCCGCAAAAAGACTAATAAATAATATTGCTGCTATGCATAGTATTCTGGGAAAGTAATGTAATATTTTTGTTTTTGGTGTCATGCCTTCATTTTTCTATGAAAGTTACGACATAATTAATAGAAAACAAAATTTTATATCGATGTTTTACAATTTCTCAAATGTTAAAATCAATTAATCAACCGGCGGCCAAATAGCATTAATTTTCGGATCTTCAGGAAGATAAACAATCCAAAGTTTATCATTCGGTTTTCGATACCGATTATTGGAATTCCAAGCACCGGTTTTCTTTGCTGTAATAATATCACCGTTTTTGGTTTTAAATTCATAATCCAATCTCCAAGGATTTTTCCCATTTACGGTTTCGCTTGTATCTTTATATACATCAATTAATACTCCTTCGGCTTTTATGCCTTTTTCAAGGGCTTCAATTTTGCGTTTTGCTGTTCTCAAACCCGAACGAACTAAAAAAAAACCGATTATCGGAAATATAATCGACCAAATAAACGGAACAATAAAAATAATACCAATAATAAATAAGGTGTTGCGATATTTTAATTTTTTTACATAAACATCCGGAAGTTTTCTCGGCGGCGACGGCGGGGGCGTTCCTCGGTTAATTCCCGAATTATCGTGTGAAACTGCCGGCAGCGGACCGCCGCAAGTTTTACAATGTGTTTCGGTTATAACTCTGTTAACAGTCTTACACCAAGGACATTCAACCTGAACGGCTTCTTGAACATATTCCGGAATACCGTCATTATTTTGATCAATTAAAAGTTTTACATTGCAATTTGAACAAGTTGTTCGGTCAACATTTTTTGTTCCGCATTTATGACACCAGACTACCATAGGTTTTAGTTATTAGATATTAGGTATTAGGTATATGCTACCATTTTATTTCTTCAAGTCCTTTTGATTTCAGAAATTCATTTGTTTTGCTGAAATGTTTGTTGCCGAAAAAGCCGTTATATGCCGAAAAAGGCGAGGGGTGTGCCGATTTCAGTATAAAATGTTTTTCGGGATTTATCACTTGTCCTTTTCGTTGTGCATAAGCTCCCCACAGCAAGAAAACAAGATTTTCTTTTTTATTTGAAATTTTTTCAATCACGGCATCGGTAAATGTTTCCCAACCTTTGCCCTGATGCGAGCCGGCATTTCCCGCTCTGACGGTTAATGCGGCATTAAGCATCAACACACCTTGTTTTGCCCAATGTTCAATATTCCCGGTTTCGGGTATCGGTTTTCCGATATCGTCATTCAGTTCTTTGTAAATATTCCTTAAAGAAGGCGGAATTTTCACACCGTCTTTTACCGAAAAACACAATCCGTGAGCTTGTCCTTTTCCGTGATAAGGATCTTGCCCGATGATAACAACTTTTACATTATCAACGGGACATAAATCAAATGCTTTAAAAATATCTTTTCCCGGCGGATAAATGGTGTGTGTTTTATATTCTTGTCTGACGAAATCAGTTAAGTTTTTAAAATACTCTTTTTCAAATTCGTCTTCAAGAAGTTCTTTCCAGGAATTTTCAATTTGTACGTCCATCTTAATTAGTTGAAAGTTTATAAAGTTGAAAGTTATAAAGTATTTAAGGTTTTTAGAGTGTTTTGATTAAACCTGATAATAATTTTGATATATCTTGTGATAATGTAAACAGATGCTTAAAATCAGTTTCGGATATTTTGTTTAAATCTTTAGCAAGATAAAGCATAGAACGCATTT
>JANTGL010000247.1 GCA_024762915.1 Bacteroidales bacterium
CCCGAAAATAACGAATATAAACCTATAGAAGTTTCTGAATTTAATGATTTTGAAGTTTGGGGAATTGTTGCTTTTGTTATTCATAAACCCTGATATTCAGTTAAATAAAGTTTCCGGAAATTGCTTTCTTGATTTTGAGTTTTCCTTTTTTATGGAATTTTTTTTTTTTTTTTTCTGTTTAATACAAACTGAAAAATTAAAACGATGAAAAAAAATGCTCAAAACTTACACACAAGGAAAAATTTAACGCTCTACATTACTTTTGTACTTGCATTTATTATGATTTTTTTACTGTTTATAGGTAAAATGTCGGCACAAGTTTATAATAAATGTGCTGCTCAAAATGCCGTTTATGAAGAGTCGCTTGATTCTCGAACAGGACATGTAAGAAAGGTTAAAGTTGAATCGGATCGTCACGGAAATGCACAAGGAAATCAGTATGATTTAGCGGTTGACGGAGCTTTTCAGGGAGAAACAATAGTTGTTTTGCATCTTTATACCGGCGAAGGATTTGATTTTTCATTGCCCAAAGCGGCTTTAAAAGAAAAAGGATTTTCGGTTTATCGCTACCTTGATAACCCGCCTTCACCCGAAGAGTTGGAAAAAGCACTCAGTAAAGCTTGCCAACTCTGGATAATTTCGAGTTATACTCAAAAATTGAATGAAGGTCATTTAAAGGTCATTAAAAAATTCTTTGACAGCGGAAAGGGTGTTTATATTTGGGGTGATAATGAGCCGTATTATGCTGATGCTAATTACGTATCCGATTATTTAATAGGTGTTAAAATGTACGGAAATTTACCCGGAAATGTGGTTGTCGGATTAAATGAGAAGAATAAGAAAGTCGGCTTAACACCGGGACATTTAATTACAACCGGTTTGGAATACGTTTATGAAGGAATTACAATTGCAACTTTGCAGGATAATCAGCAAGTTTTGGAACCTTTGATATACGGACATGAAAAAAATCTGGTTTGTGCAACATACGAACAAGACGGAAAACGATTAATTCTTGACGGCGGTTTTACACGATTATATGTTTCTTGGGATAATGCCGGAACCGGAAGATATGTAAAAAATGCTGCAGCGTGGTTGGTTAATTATGAGCGCTTTGCAAAAAAAGATAAAAAAAGTTAAAACTTTTTGTGGAATTAATACAACTAATGCATCTTAATATCAAATGAGTTTTATTCATTAACCTAAACTTTAAAACTCGAAACTACACAAAACAAAAGCTGCCCGGAAAGGCAGCTTTTTTAATTTAATAAATTGACAAAAACATTGATGAAATTAATTGCCTTAATTTAACTTTATTTTGTATATTTGAAATTATTTCAAAATTTAATATTTTTTAGGATGATGCTTTTTTTCGGTAAGAAAACTTCCGGATTATATTTTTTATTTGTGATAATATCTGTAAGTATTTTCCTGTCTTCTTGCAAAAGAGAAACAAAACTTTCCGCAAAAAAAGGATTTATTGACCTTAGCAATACACAAATCGAGAAAGGTGTAAATTATCAATTAAACGGCGAGTGGGAATTTTATTTCGGGAAATTATTGACCCCGGAAGATTTTGCAGATACCGGAATTGTTTTGAAAAAAGAATTTGTTAATGTTCCTCAATCATGGACAAAACATAAAGGATACCCGGCAAACGGATGTGCAACCTACAGATTAAATATTAAAACAAATAAAACGGGATATCAAAATGTTATTATTTGCAAACGTATTTTTTCTGCATACAAAATCTGGTTAAACGGAAAATTAATTTATTATGCAGGAAAAGTTTCTGACAATGTAAAGAGTTTTGAACCTGCCTTAAAAGTTGTAACACCTAATCCTTTTTATCTGAAAAATGAAAATGAATTGATAATTCAAGTAGCAAATTATACCGACAGAAGAGCAGGAATCTTAAAACCCGTAAGCATCGGAGAAGTCCATTCTTTACTTACAAAAACAATCATTGAACTTATTCTGATTATTTCTGTGTTAAGCATTATTCTGATAATTTCAATTTATCATTTAATTTTATACTTATATCGCAGAAATGACTATTCAAGTTTGTTATTTTCATTACTCGGATTTTTATTTATTGTTATCGGATTAATGGGAAATGATACTTTGTTGAAAAATATTCTGGGTTTTAATTATAATCAAATTACAAGGTTTTTTCATTTAGCCGTTTCAATTTACCCTGCATTAATTACCGGTTTTTTTTATTTGCTTTATAAAAAAGAAGTCAATAAAAAATTTCTTTATTTCATTATAATCTCTTCTTTATTATTGTCTGTATTCAGCTTATTTTTCAGCATTTCAACGGTTCGTAATTATATAGGCATTAAAATAATTTTTTTATTTATTGTTTCGGTTTATTTCCTTTTATTTTCCTTACCGAAAGCCGTAATAAATAAAAGACAGGGAGCCAAATGGGCATTTTTTGGGATGTTATTTTTGGTAATCACGAATATAAATGATGTTTTATTTTCTTTAGATATTCTTCAAACCGGTTATTTGGCAATTTATGGTTTCTTAGTTTATATTATTTTTCAATCAATGAATATTGCCGAGCGTTTTTCTGCCTCTTACAAACAAAATAAACAATTGACAAAACAATTAAGAATCCAAAATTATGAACTGAAAAAGGCAAAACAGAGGGCAGAAAATGCGGATAACTTAAAATCGGCATTTTTGGCAAATATGTCGCATGAAATAAGAACTCCCATGAATGCAATATTAGGATTTTCTAATTTATTGGCAGAAGATAAAGTTGATAAAGATAAAAGACAAAAATTGACTTCATATATTGTTAAAAGCGGTAATTCGCTCCTTCAATTAATAAATGATATCATTGATATTTCAAAAATTGAAGCAGATCAAATAGATATTAACAAATCAGAATGTTATATTAATCATTTATTTGAAGAGCTGGAACTGACTTATTCCGAAAAAGATAATTCCGACTTTTTCAGAAATACGAAACTTCGATTTGTAAAAAAATATGCTGATAATTTAAAATTGATTACTGATGAAATTCGACTTAAGCAAGTTTTAATTAATTTAATTAATAATGCATTAAAATTTACCGAAAACGGTTTAGTTGATGTCATTTGTGAAATTAGTGAAAATAATCAATTTGCATTATTCAGTGTAAAAGACAATGGTATAGGAATGACAGAAGAGCAAAAAGAAATTATTTTTCAACGATTTACAAAATTGGAAAATGAAGCACAAAAATTATATCGCGGTGCAGGTTTGGGTTTAGCTATTTCTGAAAGTATTATAAGCTTACTGGGCGGAAAAATTTGGGTAGAATCAGAATTAAAAAAAGGAACAATTTTTTATTTTACAATCCCGTATAATAATGAAAAAACAAAAAAATTTTAGTTTATTCTAATTTTTTTATTTTCTGTTCCGTTTTTCAGATTGTAAATTTTATTATAATTTATAAACAATAGAATTAATATTCATTCCTGAACCTACGGAAGCAAACATAATTAAATCACCTTCATTTATTTGATGTGCGGGATATTTTCCTTTAAGGATTCTGTCGTACAGTGTCGGGATTGTTGCTACAGAACTGTTACCCAGCTTGTTAATACTCATAGGCATAATGTCTTTCGGCATTTCCTTTTGTAAATTGTAAAGTTTGTAAAAACGATGAACCATGGCATCATCCATTTTTTCATTTGCTTGATGAATAATTATTTTCTTTAACTCTTTAATATCATAACCCGAACGATCCATTGCAAGTTTCATAGCTTGAGGAACATTTATTAATGAATATTCATAAATTTTTCTGCCGAACATTTTAATGTATCTTACATTTTGGTCAATATACGGATTAGTCGATTTTCCGGCATATAAATAATAAGCTTCTTTGAATGTATCCGTTCTCATTGAATAAGAAATTAATCCTTTTTTTTCGTTACTTTCCTGCGCTTCGATAACTGCTGCTCCTGCACCGTCGGCAAAAATCATGGAATCTCTGTCATATTTATCATTTACGCGTGAAAGCGTTTCGGCACCTAATACTAAAATTCGTTTTGCCATTCCGGAATTAAAATAGGAATGAGCTTGTAAAAAAGCTTGAATCCATCCGGGACATCCGAATAGAATATCATATGCAATACAATTCGGATTTTTAATTTTTAAGAAATGTTTAACTCTTGATGAAATATTCGGTAATAAATCCGATTGAATATTATTACTGTGAACATCTCCGAAATTATGTGCTACAATTATTTGATCAATGGTTTCCGGGTCGATGCCCGCATCTTTAATTGCATTTTCAGCGGCAAATCCGGCCAAATCAGAAGTGTTCATAGTATCGTCGGCATAACGTCTTTCTTCAATACCGGTTATAGTATTAAATTTTCTGATAATTTCTTCACCCGATGAAGGAATAATTTTTTGATCTTCCGAAAAAAAATCTTGTTCTGAAAATTCTTCGTTTTTTACAATTTTTTTCGGTGT
>JANTGL010000248.1 GCA_024762915.1 Bacteroidales bacterium
CCGGTATTGAGAACAATTATTTTTCCGGAATTATTTATCACAAGAAAACCCAAAGTGTCTTTTATTGCCATCGACATACAAACATCACCGAGAGGAAAATTATTCGCATTGTAAAATACTTGGTTGTCAATCGATTTTGTATTCGGTTCATAAAATGATAAAGAAGCATTTCCGTATGTATAATTTCCTTCGTTGCAAATAAATACACCTTTTGATTTTTTGTATTCAACGGTCGGAACAGGAGGTGTTTTTTTGCAGGAAATAACAAAAATAAGAAACGATATCAAGATTAAATATGATGTTTTTATAATTTTCATAGAATGCTGATTTTTAATACGAATAAAAAATGTCTGTCGGGCATGGCTCGCCAAAGAATTTCCTGATAATCTTCATTAAACAAATTTTTGACTTTAAATTGTGTGTCAAATCGTATTTTTTTCAGTTCGAATTTTCTGCCGAAACTTAAATTTATCAAATTAAACGCCGGCAGTTGATGCCTTGTTTCTTCTTCCGAAGAACTTGTAAAACGTTTTCCGGTAAATGTATGGTTTAAAGAAACGGTATATTGAAAAAAGTCAATATTGAAAAGCGTATTAGCTTTATTTACGGGAATGTAGATTAGTTGTTTTCCGACAGACAGATCCGTATTGCCGATGCTGTTTTCATTCGTTGTTTTGGTAAAAGAATAATTTGTACGGACAGACGTTTTAAAAGAATTAATTTGATAGTTTGCAGACAGAGAAAATTCGATACCTCGTGAAAATACTTTTTTGATATTTTCTGCTTGCCAATATCTGAATTCTCCGGGTTTCCAAATAATCCAATTAGTAATGTATGAAGCAAAGCTCGTCACATCGGTTTTAAGCGTAAAATTATTTTTCTTAACGGACCAATTTAATGATAAATCGCTCGAATAGCCCTGTTCCGGTTTTAAATCGGGATTTCCGCCGGGTATCCAATACAAATCATTTAAAGTGGGATTGTGATAATTTCTTGAAAAGTTTGATTTTATCAAAAAAGGCAAATTTTTCATCGGTTGAATTTCAAAACCGATTGAAGGCATTAAAGGAAGAATTTTTTTATCCGTCATATTTGCTCGAAAGAAAGTGTAGGCTATAACATATTTTGAAAATTCGTAATGACCGGCAAAATACCATTCGGCAATTTGTCTTTCGGCATCATAGCCGGTTAAATTCTGCTTATCGTAATAATCTGCTTTTTGATGTTCGTAAGACAATGAAGATTTAAAAAACAATTTCTTAGCCGGTTTATATTCAAGCGAATATTTTGCGGTTAAACTGTTTGTTTTGCTCTTTGAATTAGTATGAATAAAAAGCTCTGTTTCCGTATGATCGGCAAGAAAATAATTCAAATGTTCTTGAATGATGCCGGCAATTATTTCCGATTTAAAATTTCCGGAATATAAATTATATTTTGCAAGTAAACGCAATTCGTCATCTGTTTGATTTTCCTCTCTGTCCGTTCCCTGAAAAGACATAATCGGCGGAAGATTACGATTATTGGTTTGATACCATGAGATTAACGAAAGAAATTGCTTGTCGGAAATCTTGAAATAAGTTTCGTTTAAAACAGCATTTTTAACATAATCGGCATTTTTTTGTTTTTCATAATTATAGTCACCTGTTGCCGTATTCAAATAGAGAAAATCATTTTGTGATTGCTCATGAAATAATTTAAATACCGTACTGAATTTTTGAAAACCGACACCTGCTTTCAGGAAGCTTTGAAAGGTTTTAGAGCTTCCGAAACTTTGGATGAATGATGCCGTATATTTCTTATTAAAATTCGGAAGCGAATTTAATTCAATGCTTCCGCCTAATGCTCCGCTGACTGATTTTAAGGAACTTCCGCCGCTTAGAATTTTTGCTTTGTCGATAAAATACACCGGAATTAATGACAAATCAACTTGTCCGAGCATGGGATTATTTAGGGATATACCGTTCCATAGAATTTGGGTATGTGATGCTCCCGTACCGCGAAATGACGCACTTGCCAATGAACCTTGTCCGTAAGATTTTATAAAAATACTTGAATTTTCAGATAATAAATCGGAGAGGGAAGTAGTTTTATTTTGCGCTAAAATACTTGAGTCAAGAATTGTTTCAGAAAGTCCTTTTTCTTGCAAAATACGTTTTTCGGTAATTTTAACTTCACTTACGGACACAATTGTATCGTTCATATTTTGAGCAAATAATGCAAAAGATGATAATATTAAAAGGACTATTGGAATTGCGCTTTTCAAAAAATATTACAATTAATTAATGATTAATTTTTTAGTTATTTGAGAGTTATTTTCAATGATTTTCAAAAAATAAATTCCCGGTTTTAAACTTGAAATGTCAATGGTTTTATGATTAGAATAATTTTGCAAGTACATAATTTCCTTTCCGGAACTGTCAGACATTCTGATACTCGCATTATTTGTTCCGCTTATTTGCAATTTTGAATGTGCCGGGTTCGGATAAATTAAAATATTATTTTCATTGAAATTTTTAACATTCTCAGGTTCTGAAACAGTAACTGTCAATCTTGACAAAATTTCCGGTTTATCCGAAAAAGAAGCAGTAATTGTAAGTGTTCCGGTTTGGCTGCAAGTCAAAATATTATTTTCATCAATAACGGCACCGGATAAATCAGTCGTAATGTTAATAGCTTGATTGTTTAATAACCGTCCTTTATTAAAAGCAAAAACTTCAAGCGGATATGCTTGATTGATATATATTGTTTGAGGTAAATCTTTAATTAACGTTAAATTTTCCTGTCCGTTTACGGAAGCATCGGGAGCAATATCAAGTGCACCGGAAATTTCTGTTGAAACTTCTCCCAACCAAGCCATATTTGCATTTACGGCACATTGTACTTTTACGAAATCAATTTCGGTTAAATCAATATAATTGCCGTTTGCATCAACAGCCCATGAGATATCAAACGCATCTCCGCCTGCATTTTCAACTTCCGGAGTATATGGATTATCCGGTAAAAATGAATTGGCATCACCTCTGATATGATTGTCGGCATAACCGAATACCCTTTGATATGAACGAATATTTGTTTGGTCCGATAAATCAAGGGCAGCTTTTATTTTTGTTCCGTGTAAAGTATAGTTGTCTTGATTTAGGTCAGGGAAAAAATCAGAAGTCGGGTAGTAGGGTTGTGTATGATAATTATTGGCATAAACGAATCCGTTTTCTCCTTGAGTATCGGTCCAAGGAACATCTTCAGCTGTCGATTGTTGCGGATTGGTATATGTTATTTCATAATTATAAACGGTATTTGAAAAATAATAATCGCTTCCGGTAAGTTCGTACCATGTGTCATCGGGAAGTCCGTTATTATTTTCATCTTTCATAACGGAAACAATTCCCGGTTCGGCATTAGTTGTGCTTGCAGGATTTCCGAATACGGTAAAATCAATTCCGTAGGGATTATCGGGATTGTTTTCAACAGGATTTGTAAATTTAAAGATGATGTAACCGCCGAAAGCTCCCAAACTGACTGTTCCGTTTCTTCCTCCTATAACAGATTGAGCAGCCGAAGGACTTCCGAATGATTCGGTATTAATAAATTGTCCGGGTGCGGGAGTGTATTCAATAATTTCTGAAATGTATTGTGCATGTATACTAAATGTTGATGAGAAGACTATAAGTAAAAAGTAAATTTTTTTCATTTTTTCATTATAATTTTAGTCCTAAAATATGATTAGGGTTGCTCTGAGAGACAATTTATAATTTCGTCTTAAAAAGACGACTTACATGTCGCCTCAAAGAGACAACTTACATGTCGCCTTAAAAAGACGACTTACTTGATTTGCAGAAAACGATGAGGCGAGAAAAACATCGAATTTGCTTGTCCGTTCGCCGCAGACTGCAAAACCAAAGTTGATACCGGCAGGTCTTCTGACTTACTCCGTATTTTAAACGCCTTCCCGTCTGAATTTTCAGCAGTGGCAAAATGTTCAAAACATTGAAGATTACAGCAGCGGGAACTGTTATCGATTTTCACGACATTCCCTTTTAACTCAAAATTGAGACCGTATCAATGCAAAGTTACGATTTTTATTTTAAACGGTATTTTTAATATGAAATTTGATTAAAATTTTTTTAAAAATACCTTTGCAAAATATATTTATCGAAATTGAAGATGTCTGATAAAAAAAATATAAAAAAATCAATTGCCTTATTATCTGAAATTTGTTCTTTAATGATGAGTTCGGGAGCGAATACCAAACGTGTAATAGGTTCCGTTAACAGATTTGCATCTGCTCTAAATTTTGAATCACATGCACTTATCAGCCATAAATCAATGACAATGACTTTGACTGATAAGTTAACGGAAGAAAATTATACGGCGGTCAGTCAAATTCCGAAATATAAAATTAATTTTTCTGTTATTGCGGTAATCAGTCGTCTCAGCTGGA
>JANTGL010000249.1 GCA_024762915.1 Bacteroidales bacterium
TTGACCATTTATATATTTCTCGAATTCCTAATTCCGCAATAACTTTGTTTTTGTAATCAAAGTAAAAACCGGTTTCTTTTTTCGGTAATAAAGTAAAGCCGAATTCGGCACCGAAAAAATTACTGTTTTGATAAGTCAACAAAGGTTCGGAATAATCGGAAATATAATTAATACTTTGTAAATTGTAATTAATAGCAATAAACGGGTGAAAACGTTTTTGCTTATTTGTTTCATTTTGTTGAGAGAATCCTAAAGACGGTAGGAGAATTGCAATAACAAAAAAAATCTTTTCCATTTTATGTTTTTTTTAAGTTTATTTTTAAAACGAAAAAGACAGAAAATTGTTACATATCAGATTTAATTTTTCAATTTTACTCCGGCTTTTATTTCAATATCGATAAAATTCTCAGCCGGCGGTACAACACAAGAATACTTATGATTATAAGCACAATACGGATTATATGCTTTGTTAAAATCGATAATAATCGTATCACTTTTCGGAATTTTTAAATCGACATATCTGCCGCCGCCGTATGAAGTTTTTCCGGAAGTTAAATCCGTAAACGGTAAAAATAAATAGTCTTTATATTCTTCTTTTTGTCGAAGACGCATGCTTTGATAAATGTTCACTTTAATTTTTTTACCTTTCAGGGTGAAACTAACTTCTCCGTATTTAACGTATTCGGGAGCACGGTCGGTAGTGGTCTTCATTTTAAAAGGTTCGGCATCTTCCGTGCGAGTGAATTTTGCTTCAACACGAAAATCTTTATTGATACGATAAAAATCCAAACTTTTAAATACGGCCAAATCCTCTTTTGTTAAAGGGCTTTCCGTCGTATCGGAATATTCTTTGTTAATCGTGTCCTGAAATGCCCTGATCTCATTATTATAAATACTTTGAGAGAATGTTGTTTGGAAAATGGCAACGGATAATAGGGTGAATAATAATTTCATAATTAGTATAATTTAAATTAGGTTGATTTACCGGTTATAGTATGTTTTTTTTAACTCTAAAATTCAATTTTACCTCTGAATGCAATAGTCCCGGTATTCAAATTTTTTCCTTCAAAAATAAATGTTTTTTCAACTGTTTGTTTTCTTGTAATCTTAATATTTTCAGCAGGTTTTGTTTCTTTTATGTAATTTATGGATATTTTTTTCGGAAAATTTTTTATAAGAAAATCGGTTTCAAATGTATCAAACATTTTATCCGAATATTTTACGGATGTGACATGACCGTTTAAATCTAAATCGGAAAAAAGTGTTTTTACTTCAAAGCTGTCTCCGTTATTTATCGGTAAAATTTTATGCGGAGTATCTTTCATCGCATGTTTTTCTTTAAGAATATAAAATATTTCCGGTTTTATTGCCTCAATTTTTTTTGGTCTTTTAGTCTGTGTATCAACTGCTAACCATCCTGATGTGCTTTTAGCAATAATCTTATTCTCAGAATCTTTTACGATAAAATCTCTCAAATAAAGTATTTTTTCAAGATTTTTAGGCCAAGTTTCAACCGTAATTTCTTCATTCCAAAAAACGGGTCGATTTATTCTGATGTCAATTCTGCTCAAGACCCAAAAAAGATTACTTTTCTGCAAATCGGAAAATCCAAATCCGAGTTTTGATGCAGAATTAATAGCGGATTGTATTAAATAGTTTTCAAGTGCACTGATTTTTAATCTTCCTTTTACATCTGTATCTGCGGATGTTACTCTAAACTTGTTTATTAGTGATAAGTTCTGTTTTTGCATTTTTTAGATTGATTTTATAAGTATCAGAGCCGATTTTTTGTTAAAAGGTATTGTTATTGAATTATTTTCAACCGTATAAACAGTCCGGGGTTTTAATGCATCAAAATAGCTTTTTCCGGAGGTATTAATTTTTATGATTTTATTTGATTCCGAATTATTAAAAATTACGATTATTTCTTCATTCTTTAATGTTCGTTTATAAGCGAAGGTATGATCGCTGTCATTGCTGAGTATAAAATCTAATGTTCCGTATATCAATGCTTTATTTTGTTTTCGAATCTTAATAAGTGATTTATAAAAGCTTTGTAGGACAGTATCTTGTTCAACGATATCCGGTTTTCTATTTTTGTTTAAAGGATGATGCGTTTCGTTTTCATATTTTAAGTCTTCCCAAACCATAGGTTTTCTGCAATCGGGGTCATCGGCACCCCACATTCCTATTTCGTCGCCGTAAAAAATATGCGGTGAGCCGATGTAGGTATATTGATGAATTAAAAGCATTTTTTGTATTTTACGTGTATGCTCGTCCGGTTTATCAATTTTATAATCAGGATTTTCCGTTGGTTTTGCCTGATACTTATATCTCCCGTTATTGTAAAGTGAAGTTGACACGCGTGGGGCATCGTGGCTGTCAACCAGATTCATCATTGCTTGAAGTCGGGCAGTGTCGATACCTTGCATTTTTTCTTTCAGGATGCTAATAAATTCACTCGGTTTCATCGTTTCCGGAGCATCGGCAAAGAAATGTCGTGCCGGTCGATACCAGCGGTAATTCATTATACAATCAAAAACGTCTCCTTGTAAATAAGCATTCGGTGCCAGCAGTTCTTCAGGCCATTTTTTCCACCATATTTCACCGATTATCAGAGCTTCCGGATTAACGGCTCTGACTTCTTTTCGAAATTCGCGAAGAAAGCCCAAAGGCAATTTTTCGGCAACGTCCAGACGGTATCCGTCTATACCGTCTTTCGGATTGCCGTCATTATCGGGGTCAAGCCAACGTTTTGCGACATTAAAAATGTGTTGTTTGGCGGCTGAACTGTGCAAATTTCCTTTTCTCGGAAGTTCTTCCGGTGCACTTGTTAAATCTTTCCTGATTTCCGGAAGATATTTTACACCTGCCCATCCGTCGTATGCAAATTCGTTTTCCGGTGTTTCCGGATTATCCCATGTTTTTATGTCATACCAATCTGCATATGGTGATTTTTTACCGTTCTTTTTCACGTCTTTAAAAGCCCAAAACTCGCTACCGGTGTGATTCCACGAATAATCCATTACAAGTTTAATGTCTCTTTTATGCAACTCGCTAATTAATTTCAGAAACAGTGAATCGGCACTTGTAAATTTCCATGTTTCCGGGTTTACGGGATCTTCCGATGCTATAATTTGTTTATCTTTTTCGGGTTGCGGTCCGAAATTAACGTCAATATGACGCCATGCTCTCGGATCGTATTTGTGTAAAGAAGGAGAATCGTTAAGCGGATTAAAATAAACGGCAGTAATTCCCAAATTTTGTAAATAATCAAGCACGTCAATAACTCCTTGTAAATCACCGCCGTATCGGCGAAGTTGTAATTTATCCCAAGTATTTTGAAGATGCGATTCTTTAAACCATTCATCCTTTTTATACCAATCATTTCCCCACGGACTTATTGACCAATGTTCAGGTATTTCATCGGGGTAGGTCCCGAAAATATCTTGTTTTGTAGGGTCGTTTTTCGAATCACCGTTTCTGAAACGCTCGGGAAAAATTTGATACCAAACAGCTTCTTGTGCCCATTTCGGGACATGCGTTATCAGGGATACGGTATCTTTTTCTTTTACTTTGTTATTATCTGTATTACAGCTATTTGTAATGAATATTGAAGATAATAATCCGGTCATTAAAATGAATAAGTTAAACGTTTTCATGGGTATATTTTTGAGTTAAAGATACGATAAAATTAATATAAAAAAAGAGACAGTATCAAGCTGTCTCCGAAAATAGTCTTAAATTAAACTTTTTATGCTCCCAAAGTGGCGACCATAACTGCCTTTATTGTATGTAATCGATTTTCTGCTTCGTCAAAAACAATGGATGTTTCCGATTCAAAAACATCTTCGGTTACTTCCATTCCGTTAAGTCCGTATTTTTGATATATTTCTTCGCCGATAATCGTTTCTCGGTTATGAAATGCCGGCAAACAATGCATGAATTTCACTTTCGGATTTCCGGTTAATTTTACAACTTCGGAATTTACTTGATACGGTTTCAATAATTTAATACGCTCTTCCCAAACGGCTTCCGGTTCACCCATTGACACCCATACATCCGTATACAGAAAATCAACATCTTTCACGCCTTCGGCAACATTATCGGTAATCGTAATTTTCGCATCGGTTTCTTTTGCAATTTCTTTACATTCAGCAACTAATTCATCTTCCGGTTGAACCGATTTAGGAGCGACCAAGCGAACATCCATTCCCATTTTTGCCGCACCTACCATTAATGAATTACCCATATTATTGCGTGCATCGCCCAAATATGCAAACTTAATTTTATTTAAGGGTTTATTGCTGTGTTCAATCATGGTCATAAAATCAGCCAAGATTTGTGTCGGATGAAATTCTGTTGTTAAACCGTTCCAAACCG
>JANTGL010000250.1 GCA_024762915.1 Bacteroidales bacterium
CTTTTCCGATTTCGGAAGATTTTACGAATATTTTACCGGAATGGTAGGATTCGATAATTCGTTTTACAAGTGACAGCCCCAAGCCCCAGCCTCTTTTCTTGGTGGTGTATCCCGGATTAAAAACAGTTTTAAATTGGGCTTTCGAAATGCCTTTTCCGAAATCTTTGATGTCAATTAAAACGCGTTCTTTCTTTTCTTCAACACTAATAATAATTTTACCTTTCCCCTTCATGGCATCCACGGCATTTTTACACATATTTTCAATAACCCACTCAAAAAGAGATTCGTTTAAAGGGATTAACAGTTCTTTAGATTGATTAAAATTCAAAATATATTCAACATTTTTTGATGTTCTCGACTGCAAATATGAAACGGAACTTGCAATAACTTTAAATACATTCATTCTCATTAATACGGGGGTTGAACCGATTCCCGAAAATCGTTCGGTAATGGTTTCCAAACGCCTTACATCTTTTTGAACTTCATTAATTAAATTTGCGTCTTCGTTTTTCAATTTCAGCAATTCAATCCATGCAACCAACGATGAAATTGGTGTCCCGAGTTGATGCGCCGTTTCTTTTGACAAACCCGCCCATAATTGATTTTCTTCCGCTTTTCTCGAACTGCTGAATGCCAAATAAGCGATTAAAACAAAAAACATTACCGTAAATACCTGAATATAAGGATAATAAAAAAGACTTGTAAGAAGAAAAGAATCTTTATAATACACATAATTCCGATGTCCTTTGGTATATTCAACAACAATCGGTTCGTGTTGTTCTTTCATTATTTGCAATTGTTTTTGCAAATAACTTGTATCGCTTACCTGTTTAGGATTTAAATTTCTGGAATCAATAAATTGTCCGTCGTCATCAATAAGAAGTACGGGAATAGTTTTATTTTCATAGAGAATTTTATAAACGGTGGGACTCACTTTTTCATTTAAATTAATTCCGGTAAATTCACGAACTGATTCAGCCCAAATTTCTATTCGATTGTGTTCCTCATCGGCAATTTTTTTCACCAAATTATCGGTATAAAGAATAATTCCTACTCCGAGCAGTACTGCTAAAATAAATAATCCGAATTTTAACTTTTGCTTTTGGGAATAAATATTCATAATAAGGATTTTATTTTCAAACGCTTTCGCCTAAATTATATTTTAATTAAAAGTCGTAATAAAAATTATTTAAAGATGTTCGCAAACCAAACATAATATATTTTTCCGTCGGTTGCCCGTCATTTTTTTTATTTGTTCGGTAATCTGCTCCGACATATAATTGCAAGCCGGTTCTTCGATTAATGATATAGGATACCGATATCGTTTTATGTGAAATGATTTCTTTTTCGGGTATAATCAGATAGGTATAATTATCAAGCATGTATATGTCCGAAAACGTACCGTTTTTATTCAGTGTTATAAAATTATATCGAAAATTTAACCGAAAATTTTTATACCTTAAATCAGAATTCAGAAAAATTTCAGAAAAATCACTGCCGAAAGGAAGAGCTAACTCCTGATTGTAATGTGTCCATGTTTGATATTTTAAATCGGCAGCGGAATAAGTTCCGGATGAAACCGTATTATATTCTGCCTGAAAATACCATTTTAAATTCTTTACTTTTGAATGTAACATGTCAAAAATTTTCAATCCGCCTTGGTAAGCATATTTATTTTTTTTCGGGTCATCAATTGCAAATTGTCCGTATGCTTGAATAAAATCAGTGATTTTCAATTTAGCATTTAATCCGACAATCAGGTGCTGTTCGCTTCCGAAACCGTTTACAAGCGTTCGAAGTCCGATAATCGGAATAAAAAAATCTGCGGGAAATTTATTAACATAGGCAGACGTATCCGTAGTTCTGTAGATAACACCTTCAAAAAGGCCTAATTCAATGCGATTCTTGTAATTGTATGAAAGATAATTAAATGCAGCGTGTTTTTTAAAATGATAATCATAATATACTTTTTCAAAATCTTGAAATTGCGTAAACAGCGTTACATACTTAAAATTTTTATAGGTGAAATTAAGTTTTGCAAAAGGGTAATTCATTGCATTATCCGAAAGGAATAAAGATCGATGCCCTTCACCGATAAAATTTTTATCTTGCCCGGCTTGAAAATTAAACCATTTAAAGGGGGTATAAGATAAATATCCGGAAGCGGAAGAAAAATCGTATACACTGATATCGGTATTACTTTTTTTCAAAGCTCCTTGCCCGGGAATAACCAATCGATTCCATGACCAATCATAAATATAATCTCGAAAACGGGCCTGATTTTCTCTGAAACTTGAATAGTAACTGATTTTTGTGCCGATATTACCTTTAATTTCAATTCCTCTCGTATTAATAAAATAATTTGTGCTGTCATTACCGGAAATTTTACCTGTTTCAAGATAAAAAAGCGGATTGACGGATAAAGTTAAACCCTTTTCATTTACAAAAATAAAATCTTCAAAAAACAATTTTCTGTACAACCAAGTACGTTTATGTTTTGAGAAAAATAGTTCGGCATTTTCAGTTCGATAAATAAGAGAATCAACATTAAAAACAGTTTGAATTTCTGATTTTAACAAAGGTTTAAATCCGGTGTTTACAGATTTATTCGTCTTATTAATCCGGCAATTTATTTCTGTTTGATATAAGGCCCCCAAAGGCAATAGTTGCTGCTGTGCATAAGTTTGCGACAAAGCAAAAAACAGTATAAAAACCGATAAAAAATACTTTAAAATAAGCTTCATTTACACATTATCATTTGAATTAAACATAATTATCCTGCCGGTATTTATCCTCTTCACCCGCTAAAATATTAAGATAATTATTATAACGTTGCGAACTGACTGTTCCTATGCTGACAGCCTCTTTAACAGCACATTCCGGCTCGTGCGTATGTGTGCAATTATTAAACTTACAAGCATCTGACAATCTCTTTATTTCCGGGAAATAATCACTTAAGTTTTCCTTTGTCTCTTCATCCAATCCAAACCCTTTTATCCCGGGAGTATCAATTATAAAACCGCCGGCAACAGGAAACATTTCTGCAAAGGTTGTCGTGTGCTTTCCTTGTTCATGGTATTCAGAAATTTCAGAAATTTTAAGATTTAAACCGGGTTCAAGCAAATTAATCAAGCCGGATTTTCCTACACCGGAATTTCCCGAAATCACAATAGTTTTATCTTTTATCATTTTCCTTACATCATCAATACCCGTATTTTTTTTCACCGAAGTTTTAAAACAATTATAACCGATTTTTTTATAGATTTTAATATATGAATTTAATTTCTTATTAATCTCATCATCATACAAGTCTGTTTTATTGAAAATAAGAACGGCTTTTATTTTGTTTCTCTCACAAGCAACTAACCAACGGTCAATAAACATCGAATATGTTACGGGTTTAATTAATGTAATCATTAAAAAAGCATAATCGATATTAGCCGCAATAACATGAAATTTTTTTGACAGATTGGTTGATTTTCTGAGTAAACAGTTTTTCCTTTCATGAATTCCGGTAATAACACCGATATTTCCGTCTTTTTGAAGTTTAAAATCCACAATATCACCTACGGCAACCGGATTGGTTGTTTTGAATTCTTTTCTCCTGAACTTTCCTCGAATTTTACAATCAACGATTTGTTCATCTTGCTTCACAAGATAATGGCTTCCGGTAGACTTTATCACAATTCCCTGATTCATTATGACAAAATTAGAATTCTTTATGTAAAGTTTATTAATTTTGATAAAAAAATAAAGAAATGCAAAGTTTTATTCATATTAAAACCAGTAAACGATGTGAGTTGGTTGATATTACCGAACAAATCAGAGCAATTGTAAACCGGTCGGAGTTTAAAGAAGGCCTTGTAAATATATACGTTCAAGGTGCAACGGCAGGAATTATGATACAAGAAAATTGGGACGATTCGGTGCAACAAGACGTCCTAAATTTATTAAAACAACTTATACCCAAAGGTGTATGGCTGCACGACCGACAAGACGGTAACGGTGATTCTCATTTAAAAGCCGGATTAACCGGTCCGAGTGAATGCATTCCGATTATTGACGGAAAACTCGGTTTATCAACTTGGCAAAATATTTTTCTGTGTGAATTTGACGGTCCGAGAACTGAACGACAAATTGTAGTTACGATAAAATAATTACTCCTTTCCTTTCAACATCGGAACAAAAACAAATTTTCCGTGATTTTCAGTCTTGTAATCATTGTCTGAAATTTTAATGATTTTAAGCATATCCTGTACATGACGCGGTCCTGTCGGAACAACCATTATTCCGCCGATTTTTAATTGTTTCAACAAACCTTCCGGAACTGCAGAAG
>JANTGL010000251.1 GCA_024762915.1 Bacteroidales bacterium
GTGGTACCACCTGGAATTGAACCAGGGACACACGGATTTTCAGTCCGTTGCTCTACCAACTGAGCTATGGTACCTTTTTAATTTTGCGGTTGCAAAGATAGATACTTTTTTTTATTTGAAAAAATATTTTTAATTGAATTTTTACGCAAGAACATAAATAATCAGTCTTCTTTTTTTCTTAGATTTCTTCTTATTTTAAAAAGGAGTATAGAAATAAGCGCAAACAAATAAAAATACCAACTTTCTTTAAAGGAAACGTAAACCGTTTTGTGTATCCCGGTCGTTAAACTCATTAGGGCAACAGCAAGCCATAAAATTTCTCGTGCTTTTGATTGTTTCGGATTTTGATCCATTAATTAATTAAGTTTAAATTTTTATTCCGATAAGTAAGATATCATCAATTTGTTCACTATCCCCCATCCATTTATAAAATAATTTATCAACCATTTCTTCTTGTTTGACCATAGGATGCGAGTGAATATGCAGTAACATTTCTCGAAACCGTCTGGAATTAAATTTCTTTAGGGATTTACCGCCGAATTGATCGGCAAAACCATCTGAAAATAAATAAATACAATCATTGGGTTTTAATGTTATATATTTATTTTTAAACGGAATATCATTTAATTTTTTATTTGACCCGACAGGCATTCTGTCTGCTTCAATTTTAGCAATTTTAGCCTCTCTTATAATGTATGAAGGATTATTTGCACCTGCAAAATTCAGCTGCATATTTTCTTTGTCAATAATTGCTAAAGACATATCCATTCCGTCTTTTCGCTCTTCTTCTCCATGGGTGCTCAGAGTTGTAATAATTTTTTTCCGTAATTCATTTAAAATATCTGCTGCTAAAATTTTTTCATGAGTTTTCCCGATTTCTTTTACAATTTCATTTAAAAATGAAATGCCGAGCATGCTTAAGAATCCTCCCGGAACACCGTGACCGGTGCAATCAACAGCTGCAATAAGAAGTTTGTTTTTAGATTCACTAATCCAATAAAAATCACCGCTGACAATGTCTCTCGGTTTGTAAAGAATAAAAAATTCCGAAAGATATTTCGAATAAATTCCGGTATCCGAAAGTGCCGCTCTTTGTATTTTTCCGGCATATCTGATACTTCCGGTAATTTCTTTATTTTGATAATCTATTTTTTTGTATTGTTCGTAAATTTCAAGATTTTGATTTTGAATTAATTGATTTTGCTTTTCTATTTCTGATGTTCGTTCTTTAACTTTAAGTTCAAGAATTTCATTGTATTCCTTAATTTTTCGTTGTTTTTTTCGAAAAAATGCCGATAAACCTATAGAAACTAAGATTAAAAAAAATGAAAAGACAGCAATAATAAACCAAGTCGTTTGCCAAATCGGAGGATTTACCTGAATAATAATTT
Organism: Bacteroidales bacterium; assembly: GCA_024762915.1. Lineage (GTDB taxonomy): Bacteria > Bacteroidota > Bacteroidia > Bacteroidales > JAADGE01 > JAADGE01. The sequence goes on from JANTGL010000251.1 coordinate 1,392, forward strand.
TAAGTGTTTCACTTTTTTCTTTTAATGAATTTACGGCATATATCGATAATACATGTTTGCCGGGTGAAAGTTCGGTTATCGGGAAATACGGGTTTCGAGTTGTAATGTAATCGTTATTTGAAGAAACATCAATCCCGTAATAATAACGAACAAATCCTTTCTTCAGATACCCCGGAGCAGATAAATAAACAGTTATTCTGTTATAATTACTTTTTAATTTTAAATAGGATGTTTTCATTAAAGAATTGCCCTTGAAGTCTTTAATATTTGTTAAAAACAATTTAAATTTTTTCTTAATTTGATCTGAAGTTTGTTCAATTTTAAAAATTTCATTTTCGCCGGAAATTAACCAAATGTCATTTTTATCATCAATTGTAAGTTTTTTGATTTGATTGAAAATCCATGTATATTTTATTTGATATAACGAATCACTCAGATTATTACTGAAAAGAACATTACTTTCGGAGTTTATAGTATAAGCAGTATCATTAAACAAATAAATATTATCAGATTCAGCTAACAAATCTGTTAATTCTGTATCTTCTGACAGTTTATTATATTTTTTATCATAATAAAATGCCTTTGAATTGGTTAAAAAAATGAACTTGTCGGCTTTTTTTGAAATAATAATTTTTTCGTCAAAATCAGTATTTATATCAAATTGCTCCGTTGAAAGGATATCGTTCCCCAGTATTTTAAGTAAAAATATTTTATGATTTCCGGCAGCCCACAAAACTGAATCACTGACCGTAAATATAGACTTTAAAACAGTTTCTTTAATACTGCTTCCGTTGATTAAATCCTTTTCAAAAATTCCGTTTGAAAAAGTTATTTTATATAGCCCCTCGGATGTACTGACATAAAACATATCAGATTTATGTCTGCAACTGACATTATAGATATAAGCATTCGGTATGATGTCAATTGTATTATTATTTTTCAGAAAAAATAATCCTGAATTAGAACTAATTAATATACCTGATTTAAAATCCGTAAAATTTTTACATTTACTGTTAATGCCGTCTACTTTTTTATAAATGTATTTTACGGAATGTAATTCATAAATTTTTTTATATTCTGTTATTGTCTTATATTCAGTCTTGTATATTGTTTTTCTTTGGTTATTTTTTGTGTCCTTAATGTTAGGGTTTTCTGTGCTTTCTGAAACTGCTTCTTTTGAAATTTCTTTATTTTTTTTATTTTTTCTTTTTTTCCATCGTTTGAAAAAATTATCATTATTATCAGTTTCATCTTCGACTGTTGAACTTGTGTTTTTTTCGAGAGAATTATCAGAATAAGCTTTTATTGTATTAGATTGAACCTTTTTTCTGTATTTAATTTGTTTATTCTCTGCAACTTCTACTTCTTCGTAATTTTTTATTTCCGATAAACGGAACAAGCCTTCTCCTGTTGCAACATACAAAGTACTGTCATAAAATTTAACGGCATTAATATTTCCTTGTAAACCGGGAAATTGATCGAAATTTTTAACAGGAATATCAAAAGCAATTCTGCTTATTCCGTATTCATGGGCTAACCATAAACCACCCATATGGTCAGTTCCTGCAGCAAAAATTTCATCATCAGGTAAGCCTGTTCTGTAATTGAGAATGCTTTCCGTATTACCGGTTTTTTTATCTAAAATAATTGCACCTCCGTTAAGTGTCGTTACAACAAATTGTCTGTTATTTATTTCTGAACCGTTATTAATAATACTTTCTTTAATATAGTCAAAAGCTTTATTGTCATAGGGACTGTAATTGGTTCCGTCAAATATGTATAATTGATTATTACTCATTCCCAGAATCATATTTTTTTCAGAGGGAACAGAAAATAAAATTTCGGAATTTGCAAACAACGAATCACTGATAACCGAACTCATTTTTTTACCTGAAACAGATTGTAAGCCTTCATTCGTCAGATTTATATACAGCTTATCGTTTAGTTTAAAAATACCGGTAACAGCTTTCGAATTATCATTATAAATATCAGAAGGCTTTTTGGTTTTTAAATCGTAGTTAACAATTTTGTATTTGCCTGAAAAAATAACATTATACGGACTTACAATTATATGGTTATAAGTTTGGTTATCGTATAATTTTTCTGATAATGAGTGATACGTGTAATTCCCCGTTTTATCTTTTAAAAGGTATCCGTATCCTTTGTTGCAGGCAATATAAAATCGGTTTAATTCTTTATCTTTTTTAATGACATTCGGTGAACTTTCAATTTTTAAATGTTTTTCAGTTTCTCCGTCAAAAAAAGTAAGGCCCGTATTATCCGCAAAAATCATTATTCCGATACTGTCGGTACAAACAGATCTTATCTTTTTTTGTTTTGAAAAAGAGAAATTCGTAATATACGGATATCCTTCGGGAAGCTTATTTGTAACAGTATCTTTTTTTATTTTTATACTGTCATCCGAAGTAATAATATTTTGACTAATTTTATTAATGTTTTGTATTAAATGACTTGAAAAAATCAAATACCCGGAAATAATCAGAATAGTATAAGAGATAAAGTGTTTCATTTTCAGGTGTTTTATCGATGTTTATTTAACCGATAATGTTCTTTTTCTTAAAGTGAAAACCGTAAATATATCTTATTTATAAGAAAAAATCAAAAGTTTTTAGTAAACGGAAAAGATAAAGTATAACTTTGCATATTCTAATGAAATTTTTTAAAGAAATATTATTCTATATTGCTGTTGCTCCGATTAAATTCTATCGTTTTGCAATATCGCCGTATACTCCTGCAAGTTGCAGGCATGTTCCTACTTGTTCCGAATATGCAATCGAAGCAATTCGTATACACGGATTCAGAGGAATTTGGATGGCCGTAAAAAGAATTTCGAAATGTCATCCGTGGGGAACTTCGGGATACGATCCGGTATTACCCAAAGGGATGCATAAAATTAAAACGAAAGAATTTGATGCAAAAAA
>JANTGL010000252.1 GCA_024762915.1 Bacteroidales bacterium
ATTTTATTTAAGGGTTTATTGCTGTGTTCAATCATGGTCATAAAATCAGCCAAGATTTGTGTCGGATGAAATTCTGTTGTTAAACCGTTCCAAACCGGAACACCCGAAAATTTTCCTAAATCTTCCACTTTTTCCTGTGCAAAACCTCTGTATTCGATTCCGTCATACATTCTGCCTAATACACGTGCCGTATCTTTCATACTCTCTTTTTTGCCGATTTGTGAGCCGGAAGGACCTAAGTAAGTAACATTTGCACCTTGATCGTATGCCGCAGTCTCAAATGCACAGCGTGTTCGCGTTGATGCTTTTTCAAATATCAAAGCAATATTTTTGCCTTTTAATGTCGGTTGTTCGATACCGGCATATTTTGCAGCTTTTAAATCTAAAGAAAGTTTCAACATAAATTCAATCTCTTTCGGACTGAAATCCAATAACTTTAAAAAGTTTCTGTTTCTTAAATTGTATGCCATTGTTTTATTTTTAGGGTTATTATTTTTTTAATTTCGACAAAAGTAGATTTTTTCAATAAATTAATCTTTAAAAATACAATATTTTTCATTAAACTTTTAACTTTAAACTTTCAACTATTTAATTATGCTTTTAAAAATATTTTTTCCTGACATTTATCATATATAAACATTTAGATAATTTAAACTTTTGCAACGTAAAAAATACATTATGAATTTATCACACATTGAACACATCGGAATTGCCGTAAACAGCATTGAAGAAGCCAAAACTTATTTTGAAGGGGTTTTAGGATTGGAATGTTATGCCGTAGAAGAAGTCGCCGACCAGAAGGTGAAAACGGCATTTTTTAAAATCGGTGAAACAAAAATCGAACTGCTTGAAGCTACCTCGGATGAAAGTCCCGTAGCTAAATTCATTGCTAAAAAAGGGCAGGGCATACATCATATTGCGTTTGCTGCAAAAGATGTGAATTCTTCACTGAAAGAAGCCGGAGAAAAAGGCGTACAATTAATTGATAAACAAGCAAGAAAAGGTGCGGAAGGATTAAATATCGGCTTTTTACATCCGAAATCAACTTTCGGAGTTCTGACTGAAATTTGCGGAAAATAAACTTTCAACTATAACTAATTACTAACTACTAATAACTAATATGTCACGTCAAGAAGAAATACAAAAACTTATTAATTTACGTGAAGAAGCCCGTCTCGGCGGCGGTGAAAAACGTATTGAAAAACAACATTCTCAAGGAAAATATACTGCACGCGAACGTATTGAAATGATCCTGGATGAAGGAAGTTTTGAAGAATTTGATATGTTCGTAAAACACCGTTCTCATGATTTCGGTTTGGAAAAGCAACAGTATCTCGGTGACGGAGTTGTTACCGGTCACGGAACGGTTGACGGACGAATTGTATATATTTTTGCACAAGATTTTACGGTTTTCGGCGGTTCATTATCCGAGACTTATGCAAAAAAGATTTGCAAACTGATGGATCAGGCAATGCTTGTCGGTGCACCGGTTATCGGTGTGAATGACAGCGGCGGAGCACGTATTCAGGAAGGTGTGATGAGTTTAGCCGGTTATGCCGAAATTTTTCAAAGAAATATATTGGCATCAGGTGTCATTCCGCAAATTTCGGCAATTTTCGGTCCTTGTGCGGGCGGAGCTGTTTATTCTCCGGCTCTTACGGATGTCGTCATTATGAGCGATAAAACCAGTTATATGTTTGTAACAGGTCCGAAAGTTACTAAAACAGTCACGGGTGAAAATATTACAACCGAAGATTTGGGCGGAGCAACCGTTCACGCAACAAAATCCGGTATTGCTCATTTCAGAGCCGATGATGAAGATGAAGGCATTATGCTGATTCGTAAAACTTTAGAATATTTACCTCAAAATAATCTTGAGGATCCGGTTCAAACCGAATGTAAAGATCCGATTGACCGATTGGATGATGTTTTAAATGATATTATTCCTGAAAATCCGAATCAACCCTATGACGTGAAAGATATTATATACACCATTGTTGATGACGGTGAATTTCTGGAATTCCACAGACATTATGCAAAAAATATTGTTGTGGGATTTGTAAAATTTGACGGAAGACCCGTAGGAATTGTTGCAAATCAGCCCAATTTTCTGGCCGGTGTGCTCGATATTGAAGCTTCTCGAAAAGCAGCTCGTTTTGTTCGTTTGTGCGACAGTTTTAATGTTCCGATTTTAACATTGGTAGACGTTCCCGGATTTTTACCGGGAAGTGCTCAAGAGTACGGCGGTATAATTGCTCACGGTGCAAAACTTCTGTTTGCCTATGGTGAAGCAACCGTTCCGAAAGTTACGATTACTTTAAGAAAATCATACGGCGGAGCTCACGATGTCATGAGCAGTAAACAACTTCGCGGAGATATTAATTATGCTTGGCCGTCGGCAGAAATTGCCGTAATGGGAGCAAGCGGAGCCGTGGAAATTTTGGAAGGCAGAAATATCCGGCAAATTAAAAATGAAGATGAGCAAATAAAATATATTAAGGAAAAAGAAGACGAATATAAAAAGAAATTTGCCAATCCTTATGTAGCGGCACAGCACGGTTTTATTGATGATGTGATTGAACCTCGAAATTCCCGTTTCAGAATTATCAGAGCATTTAAAACCTTGGAAAATAAAAAATTAATTAATCCGCCTAAAAAACATTCTAATATCCCTTTATAAAAATACTATGGATTCATCAGCTTATACAATTGCAATTGTCGGTTATGTTATAGTTTTTGCAGCTTTGGTCGTACTTTGGTTGGTTTTTGCAAATTTACCGAAGTTATTAACCGTACACCTTAAATTTAAATTCAAAAAGAGAAAAGATACAGAAGTATGTGATCAATGCGGTGAATTTATTACAGGGCAAGAAAACGCTGCCATTGCTGCTGCAATTCACCTATATTTCAGTCAATTACATGATGAAGAAAGTACTCGAATGACAATAAAAAAGGTAAAGAAAGATTATTCGCCTTGGAGCTCGAGGGTATATTCAATTAATACGTTTCAAAAAAATAAATTTTAAATTAAGAACTAAGTAATAATGAAAAACTTTAAATTTAAGATACGCGGAAACAAATATGAAGCTAATATTAAAAGTTTTGAAAAAAATATTGTTGATATTGACATAAACGGTACAAATTATAAGGTTGAACTTGAGCAAGACCTTGTTAAAACGAAAACGCCTAAATTAGTTCGCGCAAGAGTTCATACACCGACAGAAGATGCAGCAATTAAAAGTAAAGTAGGTAAATTGGTAAAAGCGCCCTTACCGGGAACTATTTTTAAATTAAAATGTAAAATCGGAGATAAAGTTGCTGCCGGTGATACTTTGTTGATAATGGAAGCCATGAAAATGGAAAACAATATACAATCGGAAATTGACGGAAAAGTTAAATCAGTCATGATTGCAGAAGGGGATACCGTTTTACAAGGTGATATTTTATTGGAATTAGAATAGATTGAAAAACAGATTTATGAAACGAGTTTTAACATTATTAGCCGTATTTATTATACTTTTCGGGATATCTTCTTTGTTTCTGCAAGGCAAAAGCCCGAAACAATCAAATAACAAGAATTCAACGGATATTGATTATGTTTCCGTATTAATCAAAGGAAAATGGATGAATCAATCCGACGGATATAAAATTTCCAATGAATCGGATTTAACTACAGAACGTTATAAATCATTTAAGTTCAATAAAGACGGAACGTTTGAGTTAGATTCGGCAAAACAGAAATATAACGGAACTTGGATTTTAACCGGAAATAAACTTCATTTATCATTTCTTACTAAAAAAGTAATTCATTTATATCGAAACAATGATCCTAATAAAAGCTCAACTAACTATAAAACGGTAGAAGAAGAATTATTACTGAAAGACAGAGAAGGAACAGTTTCAAAAGATATTTTGGTTCTGTCAGACGGATATTCATACATTCAACATCCCGAATCTGTTAACGGATTGTATAACTTCTTTGAATTTTCCGGATTTGCAAATGTTCAATGGGGGCATATTTTCATGATTTTAGCCGGATTGTTTTTTATCTTTCTGGCAATTAAATTTGATTATGAACCTTTGCTTTTAATACCGATCGGTGTAGGAGTATTAATCGGTAATATTCCGATGTTTCAAGTGGCCGATTTTAATTTAAAACTCGGAATTTATGAACCGGGCAGTGTAATGAATACACTCTATCAGGGAGTTACACAAGGCTGGTATCCTCCTTTGATTTTTCTCGGTATCGGTGCTATGACTGATTTTTCTTCCTTGATTTCAAGTCCGCGATTAATGTTATTGGGTGCTGCGGCACAAATCGGTA
>JANTGL010000253.1 GCA_024762915.1 Bacteroidales bacterium
GTATTGATAATTGTGTTAACTTCATCGTAGGGAAATTGAATGCTGTCGTACCAATTATTCGAGAAATATGCCCAAGCGATATTTTTCCCGATAAGGGTTTCATAATTTGTAATGCGATCTTCGGAAATGCAATCTTCTTCACCGCAAAAATCCGGGAAGGAGGCAAAATATTTTTTCCCTTTTACGGGAATTAATTTTCCGTTTTCAAAGTTGCAATCAGTAATAAAATTATCATCGGATATTAATTCTTTAAATGATTTCAAAGATTTATCCGAAGAATTAACCTTTAAATACGTGTTATCAAAATCTTCGTTCCAATAAGAAATTGCATAAATATCATCATAAGTTTTCAATGCATCGAAATAACTTGTGAGCCATTCGGATTTAGTATGGAAGAGTGAGAAATTTTTTTTGCAGGAAAGTGTGATGAGGATGATTCCAAATAAGATAACTGTAAGGAGTTTGATTTTTTTCATAGAGTTTGTTTTAAGATTCTGAACCCGAAGGTTCATCGAAGTTAATTAAGTTTAGAATGATGTTTATTAATTTTTGTTGTAACGAGTTTATATAAAAAAACTGTTTAGTCATGCTGAACTTGTTTCAGCATCTTTATAAATTGCTAAAACTATATATGTTAAGATTCTGAAATAAATTCAGAATGACACTTTTTGCTGACTTTTCGAATAGCCGCATCATTTAAAATATTTGTTATAATTTTGTTTTTCGAATATTTTTGCTGACAAAACTATAAATTTTTTGCAAATCGGGTTTGTTTTTTAATAAATCAATGTGCAGTTGCATTACTTTTTCATCGTTTCTGATTGCCGGTCCGGTTTGTGCTTTTGAAGGTTTAATCGATTGAATTTTTTTGAAAGTTTCTTCAATTAAAGGCAGCAAAATGTTGAAATCAATATTCTTTTCTTTCAGAATTTCTTCGGAAACGGCAAACATTTTATTGGTAAAATTATTGGCAAAAACCGCCGCCAAATGGATGTATTTGCGTTGTTCGGAATTTATATTTCGTACATCATTACTGATTTCGCTTGCCAATTTGCTGAGTTTTTGATAATTAAAACCCGAATTTGCTTCCAAACAAATCGGAATGTTTTTAAAATCAAGAATTTTTGTTTTTGAAAAGCTTTGTAAAGGGTAAAATACGCCGTAATTTGAAGACAAAGGATTTAAGATTTTTGCATCAATACTTCCGGCTGTGTGAACGACCAAATTATTATCAATATTTTGTTTTAAGATTTCATTTCCGGCAAGTTCCGAAACGGCATCATCCTTAACGGCAATAATATATAAACCGGCATTTTCGGGAATGTTTTTAAAATCAATAGAATACGGACATTTTAATCGCTCGGCAAGTCGTTTGGCGGATTTTTCGGTTCGGCTGTGAATATGCAATTCTTTTATTCCTGCTTTCTGAAAAGCAAAAGCTAAATTGCTTGCAACATTTCCGACACCTATTATAACAATTTGATTTTCCGACATTTAAATGGTATTTTGTAAAAAATGGAATTATTAAAGGATCCAACTAAACTGCGTTTTAATGTAGTTTGTTTATTTGTTAGGCCCTGATTCATTATTATTGTATTTATTATCAATGCTGTCAAAATTTATGATAATCTCTTTTTGCCAATGCTTGTTATAATATTCTTTATTGTATTTTAAATCTATTAAATCATAAAATTTAATGTAACTGCTGTCTGATTTAAGATTATCAATTACTTGCTTCAATCTGCTTAAAATCGTATTGGTGTTATACTTGTAAAACTGTTTTTCGTTATTCAGCATTACATCAACTAATCGTATTGAATCACTACTCCAATCAATTTCCTTTGATTTTAACGGTCGGATCATTTCATGTATTATTTCAAATAAATATTGCAGACCGGTACTATCATTACACATTTTTATTTGCTCATAAATTTGTTCAGGAAAAGCATATGACCAATTTCTGTCAGATTCGTCTCTATGAAAATAATACAATTGTTTTCTTTTATGATGATGAATTATTATTTTTTCTAAAATCAGAGTATCTAAGCTAATTTTTTTATTTTGGTTAAATGCATTTTGAACATCTGCAACTTGTTTCAACGTGCTTTCTGTGTAATTCTGTTTTAAAATCTTCTTCGTTTCTTTACTAAATTTAATTCCGTATTTTGATGCTTTCTTAAGTTCCTTATCAATATATTCGTATTTATAGGCATTCTTGTTTTGAAATGCAACATTGAAAATATCTCTGTCAACAGTTTTTAAATGTGCTAATAAAAATGTTATGATAATGACAGTAACAAAGGAAAACAAAATCCATTTCCCTGATTTGTAAACAAGTCTGACAGTATACCAATTATTCAAGAAGATAACAATCGGAAGCATGACGAAAAATAACCATCCGTCATTATATAAATCCAATTGATTATCATAACCGCGTTGACTATATAAAACAATTGGAATAATTGTACCCCATCTGGCAATAAACATTAATGCAATCCATATTATTACAAAAATATTAGTTTGAGCCAGATGCTTATAAAGTCTTTCTTTTCTTCTTGAATGTCTTGGATTACTTAACCATATCCAAAGCGAAATCCCAAGTCCGAATACCGAAGAAAAGCCGGCAAAAAAATAATCAAAAAAAACAACTTCCTTTTTAGGCAGTGTGAAAAGATCTTGTGATAACAATGAAAACACTCGCAAGCTTTCTCTTGAGTAGTCGATAAAAAATGACAAACAAACTGCATTCACCAATCCTGCAATTATCCCAATCCAAAATCGGTTTTTACCGATTATTGAAACTGATATAGCTTGTTTTCTGAATCTCAAATTCATCTTATTTGTGCCTATTTCTTATCATAAACACAATTAATATTTATCCTACAAAAATAATAAAAAAAAGGGAAACAGTGTTTAAAAAAAAAGAAGGGAAAGTTCAAATAAAAAAAGCCGCAATTTTGCGGCTTTTTAAGATAATAATTTGGTTTAATTATTTTCAGCTTTAAACTTTTTAAAAGCTTCGTTCAGTTTCGGAACAACTTCAAAAGCATCACCGATAATACCGTAATCGGCTGCTTCAAAGAAAGGTGCATCCGGGTCGGTGTTGACAACAACCATAACTTTTGAGCCGTTTACACCGGCAAGATGCTGAATGGCTCCGGAAATTCCGATAGCAATATACAAGTTCGGTGCTACAACCTTTCCGGTTTGTCCGACGTGTTCTTCGTGAGGTCTCCAATCAAGATCAGAAACAGGTCGAGAACAACTTGTTCCGGCACCGAGAATTTCAGCCATTTCTTCGAGCATTCCCCAATTTTCGGGACCTTTTAAGCCGCGACCGCCGGAAACGAGAATTTCGGCATCGGTAACAGAAAGTTTATCACTGCTTTTTACCACTTCAATCGGTTTAACGGCATAAGCACCGGCAGGAATTTCTGCCGTAAATTCTTCCGTTGAAATGTCAACCGGATTTTCTTCAATTTTATAAGAATTTTGATTTAATGTTACAATTTTAACATCCGAATTAATTACAATATCAGCAAATGCTTTTCCTGAATAGGCACGTTTTTTTACCGTGAAAGGTGCTGTTGATGAAGGTAAAGCTACAACTCCTGCAGCTAATCCTGCATTTAGTTTAACCGCAAGACGAGGAGCAACAGCTCTTCCGTAAGGGTTGTTTCCGAAAACAATTAAATCAACTCCGTTGTTTTTTGCAACTTGCTCGATAACAGATGCATAAGCTTGTTCTGAAAAATCGTTTAATTCACTGTTTACTACGCTTATAACTTTTGATGCTCCGTATTTTCCGAGTTCTTTCAGAATGCTGTCATCAAGTTTTCCGGTTGTAACGGCGATAACATCGGTTCCGAGTTCTTTAGCTGCGGAAGCTCCGTATGTAACCAATTCAAAAGTTGATTTTTTAAATTTGCCGTCGTAATTTTGTGTATATATTAATACTGCCATTTTTTTTGAATTTAGAATTTTAAATTTAGGATTTAGAAATCGGGTTAAATTACTTTAGCTTCTTCGTGAAGTAATCGTACCAATTCATCAACATTATCGGGATCAACCATTTTACATGCCGGTTTGGGTTCCGGTAAATAAAATTTAGAAATCTCGGTTACGGCATCTTGTGCGAAAGGTTCAACAACTTGTAAGGGTTTTTTACGTGCCATCATTATGCCTCTCATATTCGGAATTCGTGGTTCTGATTCCGGAAGAAATCCTTTTCCTGCGCTTACAACAAAGGGAAATGAAGCTTCCAATTTTAAATCTCCGCCTTCAATTTCTTGTTCGAGA
>JANTGL010000254.1 GCA_024762915.1 Bacteroidales bacterium
GCAGGCCCCAGAGCATGTAGTTTAACGTCGGGATGCATCTTTTTAAGGTCTGAAAATAATTGCTTATACCATGTCAGCCCGAGTTTCGGATGTAAGCCGCCTTGCATAAGCAGCTGATTACCGCCGAGTTCTTTCAGAACTTTTATTTTTGCATCGTATTCTTCAAGTGTGGTAATGTATATATCCGGTGCACCGGGACGACGATAAAAATTACAAAATTCGCATTGTGCGATACATACGTTGGTGATATTTACGTTTCTGTCAATAATCCATCCCACTTTATTTCTGTTTTCTTCAGTTTGGTTTCTTTTACGAATTTCGTTCCCGATAAAAATTAAATCGGAAGTCGGTGCATTTTCGTAGAGATACAAACCTTCGTCAACGGTCAGGAAATTAAGGTTTAGTGCTTTTTTATATAAGGTGTTTAAGTTCATTTTTTATGTATTTGTGAAATGCAAAGATAATATTTACGGCATATAAGCAAAGATTTTGAAGTGTATTCAATTTGAAAAATATTAATTGTGGTTTTTTAAAATAATATATCGGCAGGAAAATCAGTTATGTTCGTACTTATTTTGACAACATTAATTTTTCAAAGAAATTCTAATTGCAAGAAAATATAACCAAAATAAATATACTAATAAGAGTGTGATTTTTTTTTCATACTTATAAATTAACATTCCCGTTCTTTTCAGGTTCTTGCCTGATTTGCATTGTTTAATCTGTCTTCAATTAATAAAGTCATAACCTCTTTTACGGACATGCCGGCTTTGCGAATCATCTGAGGGATAAGACTTTCATCGGTCATTCCCGGAATGGTATTGGCTTCGAGAAACCAATAATCGCCGTCTTTTAAAATAAAATCCATTCGTACAATACCTTTACAATTTAAAACATCATAAAGCTCGGAAGTAATATTTTGACATTTTTCGGTAAGTTCTTCCGATATTCCGGCAGGAATAATTTCTTCCGAAAGATTTTCATATTTTGCCTGATAATCAAAGAACCCTGTTTGCGGAATAATTTCCACAAGCGGAAGTTTGTATTCTTTATCTTTCGTTTTAAAAATTCCGCATCCGATTTCATCGCCTTTAATATATTCTTCAACAATAACTTCTTGACTTTCATTAAAAGCAGTTTGAACAGCTTTGTCGAAATCTTCCATATGCTCAACTTTGCTGACACCAAAACTCGAACCGCCGGCATTCGGTTTAACAAAACAGGGTAAACCCAACTTGTTAATAATACTTTCGGCATCATATGTTTTTCCTGATTTTAATAAAACAGATTTTGCAATATTTACAAAGCCAAAATTTCTTAAAAAAGTGTTACAATAAAATTTATTGAAAGTTAAAGAAGAAGCCAACACACCGCTTCCGATATACGGAATATTAATCATATCGAAATATGCTTGCAGCAAACCGTCTTCACCGGGTGTACCGTGAATGGCTGAAACAACAAGGTCGAAGGTTTCTTTTTGTCCTTTGTCGGAAAAACTGAAATCGTTTTTATGAATAATTAAACCGCAATTCAAATCATTCAATAAAATCCATTCTTTTTCCTTAATTTGAACAACGAAAACATTGTATCTTTCTTTATCAATATCTTTTGCAACGTTTTCTGCTGATTTTAAAGAAATAAAAAACTCGGAAGAATTTCCTCCGGCAAGAACAGCTATATTTTTTTTGTTTGTCATTTTTTGTGTTTCGGAGATCTTTCGATTTATAAAAACGTTAAATGTAAAGAAACGATATTCTCCAAATTTGCGAATTATACAATAACTTTCAAAATTTATTTATTACAATTTCATTCAAACTTCTTTTCGGAACATGATGAATTTGATTTTTGTCTCGCCAATAATTATAATTTTCGGTATCCGGCATTTCTTCGATAACAACCGTTTCATTCGGCACTCCGAGTGCTATAACTAAGAGTATTTCAAGGTGTTCGGGAATATTCAGCTCTTTTTTTAACAGGGTTCGTTGAATTGCAGCTATCGTGCAACCGCCGAATCCTTTTTCAACGGCACCGAGCAAAATTGATTGTGTCACAATACCGCTTGCAACTTCATGATAGGATTTTTCAACCTTCGGACGAATTGCACGATCACCCAAAATAAGTATGTATGCCGAAGGTTTTTCATTTTCGGAGGGACCGTTCCAATCGGGCAAAGCACCCGCCCAACTTAATGTCGGAAAAATTTTGTTATTTGATTCTTCTGAATTTGAAATAAAAAATTTCAGTGATTGACGATTTCGAGGAGAGGGCGATAAACGTGCTAAATCAACCAAGGCTTTTAACTCTTCTTCCGAAATTGAAATACTATTTTTGAAACGACGATAAGTTCGATTTTTCAGAATTAGTTTTTTTATCATTTTAAAATTCGTTAATAAAATCAATCAAAAGGTGCATTAATTCTTCAAATTTGCTTAAAGGCAAACGTTCCGGAGTGTCAAAAATATTGTGATATTCTTTGTATTTCCCGAGTGTATATATAAAAATTGTCGGGACACCTTTTTCAAAAAAGAAATAGTGATCACTATTGGCGGCTTTGCCTCTTATTTTTATTGACGGTAAATAATTATTTCGGTTATTTATGGTAACAAGCTTATCAAATTCAGTTTTAAAAACAGTTCCGTTTACGACCTTAATGCCTTTATCGCCACTGCCTACCATATCAAGGTTTATTAAAAATTTGATTTTACTTAAAGGAAAAACAGGATGTTGTGTATAATAATATGAACCTTGTAATCCGAGTTCTTCCCCGCTGAAAAACATAAAAACAATAGTATATTTCGGTTTTTTCTGCTTTGAAAAATATTTTGCTAAAGTCAATAAGGATGCTACTCCGCTTCCGTTGTCGTTGGCTCCGGGAAAAAATACGTTTCTCCCCATTGTCCCGAGGTGATCGTAATGAGCTGAAAATACGATACTTGTGTCAGTTTTCCCTTTAATGTACGCAATGATATTTTGTGTTTCAAATGCCGAATAATATTTGCTGTCAACAGCAATTTGAATATCTTTCGGATTATCAGGAAGACTTGATTGTTTTAATATGATCAGAGGAAAATCTTTTCGAATTTTAGAAGGTGCATATACTAAATTTTTTCGTGTAATTTTTACAACCGCTTTAGCTTTCAGAATATTTCTTTCCGTAATCATTTGATAGGCATCATTAAAACTCTGATTATTCAAACTGAATGTGTCAATCAAAATCACACATTCGGAAAAATCGGAATGAATAAACGTTTTAAATTTTGATGAATCCTTTATTAAAGCCGCATTAATAATTTTTACGGGAAATTTGCCGGTTAACGAATCGGATGATGCCGAAAATAAATAATCAATTCCGGGTGTTAATTTCTTATTATTGATACTTACCGTATTATTTCCGGAAAGAGTATTTGCGTGAATATTGAATTTTTGGAAATACGTTTTATTGAATTTTTTTAAACCCAATTTTTTTAATCGCTTTTCAATAAATTCTGCTGTTTTTTGAGCGCCGCCCATTGCATATCCTCTTCCGTGAAACGCTTCGGAACATATTGTATTAAGTATTTCACGAGCTTCTTCTTTCGTTTGAGAGATGCTTTGTTGAAAACTTAATAAAAATATTGTCAGGAATATGAAAACCGACTTCATTGTTTTTATATTTTTGTCAAAGTTATAAAAATGCATTTATATAAAAGTATATTTTTATGTTTTTAGAAGAAAAAGTGCGTACGGCAGGTTGGATTGAAGTTGTATCAGGTTCAATGTTTTCAGGAAAAACAGAGGAGTTAATCAGACGAATGAAGCGGGCCGAAATTGCGAAACAGAAAATAATAATTTTTAAACCGAAAGTGGATACGCGTTATTCGGAAGAAATGGTTGTTTCGCACGATGCTAAATCAATAAAATCAATTCCTGTTGCAAAAGCCGAAGAAATTTTAGATTTAGCAAACGGTTACGAAGTGATTGGGATTGATGAGGCACAATTTTTTAGTGATATTTTGGTGGAAGTTTGCAACCGATTGGCTGATAGGGGTATTCGTGTGATTGTTGCCGGTTTGGATATGGATTTTGCCGGAAAACCTTTCGGACCCATTCCGCGCTTAATGGCAATTGCCGAATATGTTTCAAAAGTTCATGCAATTTGTATGCGATGCGGAAATTTAGCTCAATATTCTCATCGCTTGTCAGACAGTGATAAACAATTCTTATTAGGTGAAAAAGATATTTACGAACCGCTTTGCAGAAAATGTTACAACGAAGCCGTTAAAAGTTAAGAGATTTATTTTTTAAT
>JANTGL010000255.1 GCA_024762915.1 Bacteroidales bacterium
TCAAATAATGTATCACTGAGATTTTCCGCTTTGATAACTAATTTCCTTTTCGGGGTAGTTGTGCCTATTCCGACATTATATGCCGTATTTGATAAATACACATTATTATTTGTTTTTGCCCATATTCCGGAGTTATCTGAAATATTATACCAATCAACCGTACCTTTAGCTGTTTTTCCGTAAATAAAAAAACATTTTAAATCGGAATCATAGACCAATAAGCCTTCGGCAGGATTTGAAATTCCTGTTCGTTCCGACGTTTTTAACCGAGGAATCAGCAGACCCTTTGAATTTGATTGAATATCAAGCATGGCCGAATTATCCGGTGTTGCACTTGAACTTTCGGAAATGACAACTTGTGATTTAATATCATTGTTGATAAATACAAATCCTAAAAATATCAAGAAGAGTGTTTTGAGAAATAGTTTTTTCATAATATAGTTTTTTCAGATTAGATAATGATTCAAATATACAAAATTTAAGTATTATATTTTGTCTGCATCATAATTTATTACGATATTTTTAGAGTTCGGTATCATTTATTTAGTTAAAGAAATTCATTTTCTTATATTTGTATATTTTAAAACCGGTTAATCTTAATGAAAAATCTTTTGTTTTTATTATTTCTGTTAAAATGTTCGTTTGTTTTCTCACAAGAAATCGACAGTTTAAAGCAATTGCTTATGACTGAAAATTCGGAACAAAAAATACACACTTATATTTCAATATCCGATGCGTTTTATTATTCCGTACCCGACAGTGCCGAGAACTATTTAAACTTAGCTCTGAACGAAGCTCAAAAAGCCGGAAATACGATAATGCAAGCTAAAATAATGATACAAAAAGGTATTTTATATAACGAACAAGGGGATATTGAAAAAGCGAAAAATCTTTTTTCAAAATCATTAATTTTAGCCGAAACAATTAAAGACACTTCATTAATCCTTTCGGCCAAGGGAAATTTGGGAAATTGTTATTTAAATTTAAACAAATATAAGGATGCCATTAAAATTTATTCGGAAGTCATAGAAATTGCTGAAAAAATTAAAAATCCGGTTGTAGAAGCCATAGCATACGGTGCTCTGGGAAATTTATATTTAATTAAAAATGAATATGATAAAGCTTTGGATTATTATACGATTTCCGAAAAAAAATTTAAAGAATTAAAGAATACAAACGGTATTGCTCTTTCCTTGATGAATATTGCCACGGTTTATGCCAATATGGGAAAAAATAAAGACGCCGTTCAGAAATATAAGGAAGCCGATAAACTCTTTAAAAAAAATAAGAATTTTCTTAATTCGGCAAAATGTTTAAGCGGTATTGCAAAAGTATATCAAAAATTAAACAAATTTAACAAATCAATATCGGCGGAAAAAGAAGCTTTAAAAACCTATAAAAACTTTGATACTAAAATGGATATATCATACGCATACAGTATGATAGCATCAAATTATATAAATTTGAAAAAATATCAAACAGCATTGCTTTTTCTTGACAGTGCATACAATTTATCTGGAACCGAAAAAAACTTCTCAAAATCTGAACAAATAAGCGATAAAATCAGAATTTGTTACGACAGTCTCGGGAATTATAAAAAAGCCTATCAATACTCTGAAATAAATAAGATTTATCATGACAGTATTTTTGATATTGAAAACGAAAATAAATTCTCCGAACTTGAAATTCAATTTGAAACAGCAAAGAAAGAACAAGAAATTGAGTTGTATAAAAAAACTGAAGAACTGCTTCAAAAAGAAAGTAAAAATCGATTAATTCTGTTGATATCCGTTTCATCATTTTTGTTTTTATCAATTATTATTTTATTCCTTTTTTATAACAGAACAAAACTTAAAAACAGAATCAAACAATCCGATTTAGAAAATAAACTTCTTCGTGTTCAAATGAATCCCCATTTCATTTTTAATGCACTGTCATCAATTGAGCATTACATTTATAAAAATGACATTCAAAATTCCTCATTATACATTGCCGATTTTGCAAAATTAATGCGTTTAATCCTTGAAAGTTCAAGGAAAAGCCTGATAAACTTAAATGAAGAAATTGAGATTTTAAATTATTATATCAAATTTCAAAAACTTAGAATAAATTACCCTTTAGATTTTTCAATCAATATTTCAGAGTCCGTCGATATTGAAAATTGTTTGATTCCGCCGATGTTGATTCAACCTTTTGTTGAAAATGCAATAAAGCACGGATTTAAAGACGATATTGACAATGCTGCCATTAAAATTACTTTACAATTACAAAAAAATACTATTTTTGTGACAATTGAAGACAACGGAATAGGAATTAATCATAGTGAAAACCGAAGAAATAATCATCAATCTCTTTCATTACAAATAACAAGAGAACGTTTACAAAAATTATTTACCGGTAAGGAAAAAAAGAAAAACAAATTAGTTATTGAAGATTTAAGCAACATTAATCCGGAATTACACGGTACAAAAATCAGTTTTAAAGTCCCCTATATTGGAGAATTCTAACAACATAAAAGCAATAATTATTGATGATGAAAAAAATTCTCGTGAATTGATTTTTGACATCATAAAGTTTCATTTTCCGAACTTAAAAATAGAAACTGCGGAAAATGTGGCCGGAGGAATCGAAAAAATAAACAAATTTAAACCGAATATTGTTTTTTTAGATATTGACATGCCTGACGGTACCGGTTTTGATGTTCTAAAAAATTTAACAAACTACGATTTTAAAGTAATTTTTATTACAGGGCACGAAGAACATGCAGTTAAAGCCATAAAATTCAGCGCATTAGATTATATATTAAAACCCGTCAATGCCATTGAACTTGTAAATGCAGTCAAACTTGCTCTCAAATTGATTAAAGAGAATTTTGAACAAATTAAAATTGAAACATTGCTTAATAATTTAAATCAATTTAAGCACAATCCCGAAAAACTTATCTTAAACACTTCAGACAATATATATATTATTGATACAAAGGATATTATAAGATGTCAATCAGATAATAATTACACGAGCTTTTATTTGGCAAATTCTGAAAAGATTGTGATGTCTAAAACATTAAAAGAATATGAAAGTATGCTTCCTGAAAATACATTTATCAGAGTACACAGATCACATCTTGTAAATATTAATTATATTTCTCGAATTAATAAACGAAATTCAGGTTTTATTGGTTTAAAAGATGATACCGAAATTCCGTTTTCACCTAAGAAAAAAGATTTGTTGCTTAAAATGATAAAGCATCAGAAATAAAATTTCAAAACTTTTATTTTTTATATTTTTGAGTCCGGGCTAAAAGGTTTTTTTGTTATTAAGGATTTATTTCGGAATCTTTAACTTTCACGTTACCAATAGATTCTGAAACAAGTTCAGAATGACAAGTAGAAAGGGACTTACTTTTTAAACCGGACTTATATTTTTAATAAATTTATAATTTTAATCCGATAATCAGAATATCATCCAATTGTTCAAGTTCTCCTTTCCATTTAGCAAGGAAATTATCTAAAATATTTCTTTGTTCCGCCATCGGTTTTTCATGAACCGTCAGCAGTAATTCCTGAAAGCGTTTTGATTTTAATTTCCTTCCGTTTTCACCGCCGAATTGATCCATATAACCGTCAGAGAACATAAAAACAACATCGCCTTTTTTATAATTAATCACATGGTTCGTGAATTCTTTATCCATTTTCAAATGAATTCCGATGGGCATTCTGTCAGCAGCAATTTTTTGAATCTCTTTATTTTCATTCTCAGAATCAATTAAATACATCGAATTATATGCCCCTGCAAATTGAAGCTCATTTTTTGAAGGATCGATAACCGCTAATGCAATATCCATTCCGTCTTTTGTTTCTCGATCTTTTTGATGCAATGATTCAATTACTTTATTTCTTAAGCGATTCAAAATTTCGTTGGCTTGTAAAACCCTGTCTTTATTAACAATTTCATTTAAGAAAGTAACACCCAACATACTCATAAATGCACCGGGAACTCCGTGACCGGTACAATCTGCTGCAACAACAATTAATTTCCCTTCAACTTTTGTCATCCAATAAAAATCGCCGCTTACAATATCTTTCGGTTTAAAAAGAATGAAATAATCCTTTATATCGTTAATAAACAATTCCTTATCGGGTAAAACAGCTTCTTGAATACGCTGTGCATATTGAATACTGTCGGTAATTTCTTGTTTTTGTTTTAATGCAATATCGCGTTGATCCGTAATTAACACATTCTTATCTTCAATTTCATCTCTTTGCGCT
>JANTGL010000256.1 GCA_024762915.1 Bacteroidales bacterium
GTTCCGTTCATTTGCGAAACGGCTTCGGGAGACATTACGTAACGCAGTTGCCCGTATTTATCGTAAACATATCGTGTAATAAATTTTTCACCCGTTTTGAATTCTTGTTTTTTTTGCAATACTTGACCGCTTTTATTTTTATAAATATAATTTTTTTTGTCGTCGGCATCTTTTAAAGAGAATTTCATTAAAGAATTTTCAGGATAATTACCGTTTGCAATCAGTTGGTTATTATCGTTAACCGACCAATATTTAACATCGCTTCCGGCGGGTGTATAATCGGTCCCGACATTCACATTGTTAATGTCATCGCCCGGAGCTGCTTGTTTAATAATTTGATTATAGGGTGAATTATCGTATTCAACTTCGGCATAGGCATTTTGTCCGGGAAAATAATTGTTATAATAAGATGCCTGCAAGTTTAATGCATTTTCTATGAGTTCCCCGTTTGTAGCGTTTTGAGTAAAGGGCATATAGTTTTTCTGAATTCTTCCGAACTCATCGTATGTATAAGCCTGAATAATATCATTTCCTTCCGGGCTTGCATTTAAAACAATATTTTGCAAAGGTCTTCCGTAAGCATCTTTATACGCAAAACTTGTTACCGAATCACTTTGATCTTCGTTCAGATAGTGCGTCGATTTTAGGAAATAATAATGCTCGTTCTGTGCATTTAGTCCTGAATTTATGAATAAAAACAAAATTGCCGTGATGGTATATTTATAAAGTTTCATTGTTTTCGATTTTTTAATTTTGAATTTCAACGGTAATTGTCTTTGTGATTGTATTATTTAGATTGTCAGTTAATTGGCAATATATGTGATAGGTTCCGACATCGCAGAAAAATATAATTTCGCTCATATCGTCACTGTATATTGGATTTTCGAGACCTTCTCCATCCCATGAGAATTGATAGGGTAAGGAACCTCCCGATACAGTTGCCGAAACTTTTACCTTGAAACGGTCTTCAAAAGGCTCAACAGTATAGCTTAAGGGAAGCATATATAATTCTTCAGAAGCGCGGTTATAGTCGTATTTTTTAATTATCTTTTTATCTTGATTGTATAGTTTTGCTATGCGGTTAAATTTATCATACTCCATATAGATCGAAATCCCGTTTGCATCTGTTTGCGATGTCATTCCGATACCGATTTCCGAAGTATTTGTCGTCATTAAAGCATCTGTCGGGTATACTCTCAGTTCATCAATTATTCCGTCATTAACGGTATAGTTTGAACCGTTCCCCGGATTAGTGATTTCGGAAGAAACATAATTCCATTTACCGTCGGCAAATTTGCGATAGTTTAAGGTATATGTTCCGGCTGTTTCCGGTAAGGTAAATTGATAGCTGCCCTCGTGTGCTTTTCTTCCGTTGTATGTCGAAAGCGAATAATTTCCCTCGGTTTCTTCAAAACTTGTATGATATATTTGATTGCTTCCGGCATTTATTACTTTTGCAATCGGCACCCCCAGTGTATTGTATATTACAGAATTATGAATACTGTCAATACCGTGTGATTCGGTTAATCTTATTTTGTCGTCATATTTATCAAACCATTTTACGGTTTTGAATTCACCGTCTTCCCAAATTTGTGATAATCCGGGGACAATTACTTCTCGTGTTAAATTCGGGGAAATATTAAGCAATTTTTTTCGATACTGTGTTTGTTGTGCCGAAAGCAATTCATTATTTTTATAGGTCTCGCTCTTTATAAGCTCGGTTTTAATATTTCTTACATTCATCAAAGTTAAAATGTCGCTTTGCCCGTTATAATTATGCGGAAAATAATCTCTGATCGTTACCGTATCCCCGTTACTTAATACCGTTTGTTTTTTTATCGGCATATTAATAATCAGGTCACCGTCAGTATTTTCCGAATACTCAAATGTTGTTTGGCTTTCGTTTACTTTTGTTTCGTCATTTTTATCGAAAAGTCTTGTCGTTTCTTTTGTCAATTTAACTTTGTATTCTGAGAGTTTGTAAAAAGTTATGCCGTGGTACCATGTAACTTCATCGGCACCGATTGTCCAACAAGATGTTGCAGGTAAATAATCATAAACTTTTAATCCGGTACTTACGTATTTTTCAGATATATCGTATTGATATTCAGTTTCAGATATTTTTTTATTCAAATTATCAAAAATCGTCTTTTTTTCGAGCAGCCCGTTAATATCCGCTTTGTCAACATGCAACTTATACGGGAATTTGTATTCAAAACTTGCATACATGCCTATATCATCAGAAAAAAATTTGTAAACATCAGGATCGTCAAAGACTCCCAAATTACCGAATAATTCTTTTATATTCGTCTCATCGGAAAAATTGTCAAACACTTCTGAAGTTTCATTTTTAAAGAAATAATCGATGCGTCCGTTTTTTCCGTTTCCCGTATCACCGTCTTTACCTCCTATATATTCCGTAACTTCCGAATAATTAACATAAGAATTTCCCAGCATAAAAGGAGAAGATGATTGTGTATATAAATGACCCGTAAAATTATCCACGGCTTGTACCGTAAAGTAAAAACTGTTTGTGGGATAGGGCGGTGTTGTTAACTTTCCGGATTCGTCTTCCAAACCGTCTCCTCCATAATCATATTCGGTAACGGATGTAATTTTATTATGTTCATCTTTTTCTGTGATTTTAGTAACTTTTAAACCGGCACCTCTTGTATGCGAAAACCCTAATTGCGAGGAGAATTTATTTAACTTAAACTCGTATTCCAAACTGCTTTTATTCGGGAAACTTATTTTTTTCAAATGCAAAACCGATGATTCAGAAGATTGATACGTTTCAAGATTTTCAATATCATTTATTTTTCCGTTGTTATAGCCCCAAAAATCTGTTCCCCCGACAGGGATTCCGCGATATCCGAAAGCATAGCCGTTATCATTCGATTCCCAAATAATTTCGGAATTGTCCGAATTGTAATTTGTGTTGTATTCTTTTATTATTCGAGATAAGATTTCTTTACCGGAATAATTTGTTTTTAAAAATCGGTATCTGAAATAAGGTTTAAAGACATTCTTTCGTTTTAATGAAACCGTAACATTATAAAACCCGTCCCAGTCTGAATTTTCATCAGAAAAAATAAATTCAATTTTTGAGGTATTTGTTTCAATTGTTTCAGGATATTTTCTGTATGTTGTATAGGATGATGAACCGTTCGAACTAAAAGATAAGTCTTCATCGCAGTGATAAGTATACAAAGCTTTGTTATTAACAGATTGCGAATATGAAGTGTAAGTCGGCTGAAAGCTGATTTCCAGAATATTAACGGAATTAAGATCATCCGCTTTGTATAATGAGAAAACAGGTGAGCTTTTGATACCTTCTTCGTCTTCGATGTAACCGGTACATTTAAAATAATACTTAATACCGTTATTGTTGGTTATATATATTTCGTCGTCGGTTATGCCGCTGCTATTCGTCAGATATGAAATTTTCAGACTTTTGTCCGTAAGATTAACGAGTTGTCCGGAATTGTTGTATACAAACTTACCGGAGCCGCCCGGAAAATTGTAATAAAAAATATCAGGTTCCGTATCCGAAAATTTTCCGCTGTTTTCATCCTTATGTACTGCATGTAATACAAAGGATGAATTTATGCCGCCGACATTGTCAACAACATAACTTCCTGAATAACAAAACCCTTTTCCGAGTATTGCACTCCCTCCGTCTTCACGGTCATATAAGCCTCTCTGTTCAACGTTTATCAATCCGCCGACATTCAAATTCCACGGTCCGAAAAGACTGTTAAGTTCATTTTTTTTAATTCCGTTTCCGTTAAATGAAACCGAAATCGGGATGCTTAAACCGTATTGTTCAGCTGTCCAAATCGGAACAGACATACTGACGGCACCGGTATTTAAACTCAGTTTCTCGTTATTGTCGGTAATTTTACCGGATACATCGGGAAATTGTGCATCGTCTTGTGCTTTTATTTGTGTATAAGATACTGCAAAAAGCAGTATAAACAAAATAATTATTTTTTTCATTTTTATTGTATTATAATTTTTTCAATAAATAGGTGATTTAATGTTTCTAAAACTAAATAATGTGCTCCTTTTGAGCGAATATTTATTTCTATATTATTATCGGAAGTACATTTCTTTTGTTCATAAACTTTACGCCCTTCTTCCGAATATATTCTCATGCTTATAATTTTTTCGTTAATGTTATTAAGGTTTATGAAAAAATGGCCG
>JANTGL010000257.1 GCA_024762915.1 Bacteroidales bacterium
AACAGGACTATTATACAATTCTCTGTTATAATAAAACGAATCAATGGCAACCGGACTCTTTAATTCCTGATACTCCGTTTCATAAATTTCTCCGGATGTAGTTTCGACATGTAATTTATAGAGACTTCCGATTTGACCTTGAATTAATCCGGAACTTTTATAAACGCCTTCTTTTTCTTCTGACAAAACATCTTCTTCGCCGGAATCATTTGTTAATACAACTAAAGCTCCGGTTTCAGGAATAAAACGAGCAGAATCAACACCTGCCGATCTGGATAATTTAACCGTATACGGTCCTGCATCATTGGAAACGATACCGTCAACAACAAGGAACGATTGCTGATTCTTTAAGTCGGGTTGAAACGGTTCTTCACACGAAGCAAAAATAATAACAGCGATAAATAATATTATTGAATATCTAATTTGCATAATTTCCAAGTTTAAAATTATATGTTACTGATAAAATCGGACTTCCGAAAATTGATAATTTATACGATTGCACTTTAGAACCTTCATATCTGTAATATACCGAATAAGCATTTTTTTTGCCTAATAAATTATAGACAGAAACAACCCATGAACTGTGTGCTAATTTTTTGTATTTTAAATTACCTTCAACTTTAATTGATAAATCAACTCTGAAATAGTCAGGAACCCGATATTCGTTTCTTTTAGAATATTGAAGAACTTGCATACCGTTTTGATAATAAACGGAAGAAGGATAAGTAATAGGTCTTCCGGTACTGTATACAACATTTGAAGAAACACTGAATCGACGCGTAAATTTATAATTTCCCGTTAAATTAAATACATGCGGTTTATCAAAGTTTGAAGGATAGGGTTCACCGAAATTAATCTTTTCAACAGGATTTAAATTGTTTACTGAAACAGTTGATTTAGAATAAGTATAATTTATCCAACCGTTTAATTTTCCCTCCTTTTTCTTTAACATAAATTCTATTCCGTATGCATCCAAATTTCCTTGAAATATTGAGGTTTCGGGTAATTCATTACCCAACAATTCGGCTCCGTCTTTATATTCTACTAATTTTTTTATATCTTTATAATAGCTTTCGACGGAAACTTCATACATTTTACTCGCAAAGTTTGAATAAAAACCAATTGAATATTGTTTTGAACTCATCGGTTTTAAATTAGAATCAGTTAACTTCCAACTGTCTGAAGGAGAGACTGCTACCGTATTAGTCAACATAAAGATATATTGATGCATGGTATTATAACTTAGTTTAACGGATTGCTCGGAATTAATCAGAAATTTTGCAGACAATCTGTAATCAGGAGATTGATATTTCGCTATTAACTCGTTATTCGAAAAAATAAGTGTATCGGTTATCGTACTTTTTTCTTTAGCAAAACCGGGTTCATAATTATAAGTTTCTCCGGGTCCTAAATAAGTATAATAATTATAACGCAATCCGCCCGTTAAAGTAAGAAAACGGAACGGTTTCCATTGTTCTTCCGCAAAAAGAGCTGTTTCCAAAGCTTTTTCTTTATTCATATACAATGGTTCAACTAAAGAAGAATCACCGAAAGGTAAAAAATTTCCTCTGTCATTTAAATATAAT
Organism: Bacteroidales bacterium; assembly: GCA_024762915.1. Classification (GTDB taxonomy): domain Bacteria; phylum Bacteroidota; class Bacteroidia; order Bacteroidales; family JAADGE01; genus JAADGE01. Next base: position 1,587 of record JANTGL010000257.1, read on the forward strand.
TTTGAATCAAATCCGACTGAGATATGATGTTTTTCTGTCGGAACAATATTCAGAATTGTTTTAATTTCATTATTTGAAATATTATAATTATAAAGATAAGATGAAACAGTCAATTCAGTATTTTCTTCAGAGAAATCGTAATTACTGTTTATCAGGCTAACACTAAGACTGTGTTTATTTTTAATAATTCGATTCCAATTTAAAGAGAATCCTAAATTTTGAAATTTAAAATTTGTTTTATTACTGATCAAAATATTATCTTTACTTCCATAAGTAAAAAACTTTATCCGATTTTTATCATTCAGATTAAAAGTAAAATTTGTAATAAAATCTCCGAAATTTATTTTACTGTTATTCAAATCTGTTTTCTTTACAAAATTCAAGACCCAATTTGAATAAGTCGAACGTAAAGCAACCAAATAACTGCCTTTATCCTTTACAATCGGACCTTCAAACATTAATCGTCCCGTAATCGGACTGATTCCTCCTCTCATTGAAAATCTCTTCATATTTCCTTGTTTAGCCGTTAAATCAAATACTGAAGCTAACCTGCCTCCGAATTCGGAAGGAATATTACTTTTATAAAGAGTGAAATCACTGACAGCATCAGAATTAAAACTTGAAAAAAATCCGAAAACGTGAGATGTATTATAAATCGGAACATCATTAATGTAAAAAATATTTTGATCCGTAGGACTGCCTCTTACATTAAAACCGGACGAACCTTCACCGACTGAACTTATTCCGGGTAACAGTAAGGATACTTTAATCACATCACTTTCTCCTAACACAGTAGGAATTTCATTAAATTCGGCTGTTGTTAAATGTTCAACTCCCATTTTATTGCTGTTCACTTTACTGTTTTGGTCAGAATAAATAACAACTTCTTCCAATGAATTCAATTCTTTTTCCAATGCAATATTTAATTTTCCGGAAGAAAAGATAGTCAGATTAATATTTTTTTTCTCAAATCCGTTAGCAGTAATAATAATATCATAAGTCCCGGGTTTTAAAACAACATTATAAAATCCTGTTTTCGAAACAGGAATAATTTTTTCTAATTGTTCAATATAAAATGTTATCCCTAATACAGGACTTCCGTCATCTTTTCCGGAAATATAACCGGTTAAATTCGTTGAATTTATTGATTCATTTTTTTCTCCGATTACAAACTTATCAGATAAAAAATTATCATTACCGTTAATATATTTTTGATTACCGTTTATTTTACCGGCATGATTATTCACAATTGTTGAATTATTAAGCAATTGAATATTAATTGGTTTCTCATATGTAATAAACACGTTATCGGCATATATTGAAATATAAAAATTATTTTCTTTTGCTAAGTTTTTCAACAAATCCTTTAATAAAATACGTTCACCTGTAAAAGAAACTTTAATTACCGGAATACTGTCAGATTCTGCAAAAAATCGAATATCATAATCCTTTTCAACAGATTCAATAAATGATTTTAGCGACAGATTATTATATTTATCCGATATTACAAAAGCTTTTTGTGAAAAAGATTGAAAGAATACAGACAAAATAAAACTAAGAATAAAGATTTTTTTAGACATACAAACAAAATGGTTTATTAATAAAGAAACATACTAAAAAGTTCAAATAATGTTTATCATTTATCTGATAAAGAATTACAATATAACATCAATTTAAATAATACTTCATCAGAAGCTTTTCGATAGTTAATTTTATTTTTTAATAAATATTTACGAATTTCTTTTTGATGAATTTTAAAGAAATTAATAAATTGTTTTTTTGTATTTACTTCTGATAAAACATTATTATTATAAATAAAATAAATAAACTTTTGATTTGTATAGAGTCCGAAGTGGTTATGTTCAGTATAATTATTTTTAAATTCTTTTTCATATTTTTTTAATAAAGTAGATTTTCCGACAAAAATTTCTTGATAAAAATTATTATCAATTGAAATAAATGTTTTGTAGTTAAAAGGATAATCTGCTTTTTGTTTAATAATGTTTCGAATTAAATCATAATCATTTTTATTTTTATTATTAAAAGGGAATAAAGTCTTTATTTGATCTATTTTAAACGAATCAATATTTTGAGTGTTAAGTTCAATATTATAATATTTATCGTCTGCTTCAGTATTTAATATCAATTTACCGGATTCAATATTAAATTTTACAATCTGATTATCATAGACTTCTCCCATCGTGTAAAAAGTTGCAAGCATCCAATAATCCTCAATATAATAGGGATTGCCTTGCGCCTTATAATGAACAGGAATATATAATCTTCCGTTAACAAGCAAATCATCAGCCGGAATCGAAATAGTATTATTTACTTCATTTTTCTTAATTTGAGCAAACAACCCGTTTGTTAAAAAAACCAGAATTATGATATAAGTTATTTTATTTCTTTGCATTTAGTTCAAATTTTTCCATTGTTTTTTATACGCTTTCAAAAAATATTTAAAGAATCTGTTTCCTCCGGTATATTTTGCAATATAAGTTTTATAGTTCCCTTTAGGTTCGGTATTAAAATCTTTTGTTGCCATATCCGTTGCCAAAACCGTTTGCATTTCTTTCGTATATTTACTTTTTGTTTGACGTCGACTTAATTCTCTCA
>JANTGL010000258.1 GCA_024762915.1 Bacteroidales bacterium
TTAAACCCGAACGTTATTCCGAAACGCATTCCGTTTTTTGAAGGAATAACAAATGCATTCACGGGATAATTCATACGTCCGGATTTAAATGATTTTCCGGCAGCAAATACAAAACCGGTATGATAAGTTATATAACCTCTGCTGTCAATTCGTTTATCCGTAGGATACGGATTCACACCTTGATCGTAATCCCATTCATCAGGTAAATGCCAAGTACCTTCGGAATCATAATACCCGTTTGCTTTTTTTGTTAATCCGGCTGTGGGGCCTAAAGCAATTTCCCAACCTCTTACATTATGTCTGAACCCCATCAAAATCGATAAATTCGGTAATAATAAACCTTGATCGACACCGGTGATTGTCGGTAAAAATTCAAATAATGCCTGAAAATTTCCGGAATTTAAATACTGGACTTCAAATTGATATCCGAACATAAACATAACGGGATAAACATCATAACCGCCTTCATGTTTCGGTTTCATCATCACATCTTTTATGGTTCCGTCAAAATAAGTTAAGCCCAATCGCGGTCCCGAAAGATTAAGTTTGTCTTTATCAGGATTTATCAATTCGCTTTCGTAAACTTGCTCACTTGTCAAGCTGTTAATTTGCTTTTTCATCGTTTCATCCGGCGGAATTTCAAACATTTCATATAATGAAATTCGAATCATTTTTTGAATTTGTTCCGGATATTTCAAAAATTCCTTGACGGTAGCTTTTTCAATTTTATCTGAATTAACATCAACGAGCCGTAATGATAATATAATTTTATCACCGTATAATTCGACACTTCCGCTCATCATTTTATCGGATTTCAACAATTTACCGATTTCGGTCAAACATATTTTACCGTAGCAATTCTCGATGTGCAAATTATTTTTTTCAACCAAATATGCCACATCATAGCGGTCGGTAACTTCATATTTATCTAATTTTTCCACTTCCATTCTCAACAAATTTCCTAATTGCTGAGGCGTGTATTCCAATCCCTGCGAGTCCATGTTCAACACGGTTAAACTCGGCTTTTGAGCAAATATATTCATACTTAATAAAATGAATAAACTTGCCGTAACTGATAATCTCATCATTGTTTTCATAACTTAAATTTTTGTGTTTATTTTCACAACAAAGGTAGAGCAGTATGGTTTCTAAACAAAACGGATATTTGCAAATGTTAAAATTAAATTTGCAAAATATACAAGAATATAAATATATTACTTTCAGATTATAATGAGATTTGCAATTATTGCAACTGACTTTTCAGATATTTGCGATTTTCGCAAAAATTTCTTTATCAGGTCTTCGAAAATTAAGAATTTTTAACAAAAAAAATCCCAATTGTTAAATAATCGGGATTTCATTATAAATTCTAAATTTTATCTTCTTTTCTTTTTCTGTTGTTGTTGAACTTTTTGCATATCTTCAATACGCTTTTGCCAATTTGATTTCGGTTTAACTTTTTTCTTATTCGTATTTAACTTAGCTAATAAATCATCTTCATTAATCATTCGTCGAATAAGTAAGGTTTGAATAATTGTGATAATATTCGATAAGAAATAATAATAACTTAAACCGGAAGAATATTTATTAAACCATAAAACCATCATTACGGGCATCAAATACAACATCATCTTCATACCCGGCATTTGGGTATTACCGCCGGACATTTGATTTTTGTTTAATAATTGGCTGATTAGCATTGCAACAGCCATTAAAAGTGCAAATAAACTGACATGGTCACCGTACCAAGGAATACTGAAACCGTGAGGGAATGTCCAAATTGAATCATATGATGATAAATCAGCTGCCCAAAGAAAGCCCTTTTGTCGAAGTTCAATTGATGAAGGGAAAAACCGAAACATTGCAATCAAGAAAGGCATTTGAAACAACATCGGCAAACAACCTCCCATCGGATTCACTCCGACTTTTTTATATAATGCCATAGTTGCTTGTTGGCGTTCCATTGTTTTTTCTTTCGGAATTTTTTTGTTTATCTCATCAATTTGCGGTTTTAACACACGCATTTTGGCAGAAGACTTGTAGGATTTAAAAGTAAAAGGAAATAACGCCAGCTTAATGATGACAGTCATAATTAAAATTATCAAACCCATATTAGAACCGAAAAGATAACCCAATCCGTTAAATAAAGGAATAATAATATATAAATTTACCCAACGAAATACTGACCATCCTAAAGGAATTAAGCGTTTCAAATTTAAATCTTGGTCTTCGGGACCTTTAATTTTCTTTAAAATATCAAAATCATTCGGACCTATATAATAATTGAAGGCATATTTCGGATTTCCGTTTTCAAAAGGAATTGAAATGGTACTTTCAAGATGTTTGAGATATTTATCAAAAGTTTTATCTTTTGTATATTCCATTTCAGCAGAAGAAAAATAATCATCTGCAATTAATATGGTTGAAAAAAATTGATCTTTGTATGCAATCCAACGAATCCTGGTATCAGCACTTTCTTTTTTATCATCAGAGGTTTCTGTCAGATATTTTACGTCATCTTCAAAATACTTATAATAAATTGTACTGTTTTGATTTTCCCAATCGGCTCCTTTTTCTTGTTTTCGAATTTTTGATTTCCAATTAATATCAATATAACTTGAATTTGAAGCTAAATCATTTTCTAATCCGTGAAATTGAATAACAAATTTCAATAAATAACTGTCGGGATCTAAACTGTATATATAATCAATATATTTATCATCTCCGGCATTTAACCTTAAAGTAACGGTTTGTTTTTGTTCACTTGCATCATAAAGCGAATCCCCTTTTGTATTTACAAAATATAAATCAGCCGTGGAAATATCTTTATTATTCGAATAAAATTTCAGATCAAACTGATTGTCATTTTCATCAAATAAAATCAAAGGTTTATCCCAAGGTTTTTCTCCGCCTCTTTTAAAATCTCTCAATTCGGCAAAATAAGGATAAGCCCCTTTTGTCGTGAATTTTATTTTAATTTTTTGATTTTCAAGAGTAACAAATTTTTCTTCTCCTAAAGCAGATGCTGAAAATATACCTAAATTTGATTTTAAATTTTCAGTATTTACCGTATCCGAATTTACTGAATCTGCGGCCTCAACTTTATTAACAATTAATGCTTTCGCAACGGAATCCCTCATTGCCGCAATTGAATCTTGAATTTGTTTTTCGACTAAAACTTTTCGAATAGAATCTTGTTCTCTTTGTTTTTTGGCAATTTCTTCTTTGGAAGGTTGATTATAAATTCCGTATGCAATCAACAAGCCTACAATAATTATGATTCCGAATATTTGATTTTTATCCATTTATTTATTTTCTATTTATTTGTACAAGCTTTTAAAAAAGATATAAAAACCGGGTGCGGTTTTAATACCGTACTTTTATATTCCGGATGAAATTGAACGCCGGTAAACCATTTATGATCGGGAATTTCAAAAATTTCAACCAAATCAGAATCGGGATTTATGCCGGTGGCTTTCATTCCCGCGTCTTCAAAATCTTTCAAAAATTTATTATTGAATTCATAACGATGACGATGGCGTTCTTTTATTTCATTTTTCCCGTATTCTTTGTATAATTTTGATTCTTTGTTCAACACACAGTCATAAGCTCCCAATCTCATTGTTCCGCCCAAATTAATAACACTTTTTTGTTCTTCCATTAAGTCAATTACGGGAAAAGGTGTATTTTGGTGCATTTCAGTAGAATTTGCATCTTTGAAATTTAAAACATTTCTTGCAAATTCAATAACTGCGCATTGTAAGCCGAGACAAATTCCGAGAAAAGGGATATTATTTTCTCTTACAAATTTAATTGTATCAATTTTACCTTCAATTCCTCTGTGTCCGAAACCCGGTGCAACCAGAACACCGTCAAAAGAATTTAGTTTTTCTTCTGCATTGTCTTTATCCAATTTTTCAGAATGAATAAAATGAATTTCCGGTTTATAATTCAGATGTGCTCCGGCATGTATAATCGATTCAATAATAGACTTATATGCATCAGGAAGTTCAACATATTTACCGACAAGTGCAATGTTTAATATCTTTTCGGCATGTTGAATTTTATCAACAATTGATCGCCATTTTTTTAAACTGGGAGTGTTCGTAACTTTTAAATTGAATTTTGATAATACGACTTCATCCAATTTTTCTTTTTGCATCAATAACGGAACTTCATAAATAGTTGAAACATCAAC
>JANTGL010000259.1 GCA_024762915.1 Bacteroidales bacterium
TGTGTTTCACTTCTTTTTAAAAATTGTTTATTAACCGAATTTTCAGGAAAATAATGATTGTTTTCTACTTTTATGGTTTCATTGCTTTCCGCAATTATTTTTCCGTTCCAAATTGCTTTCATTTTTATGTTTTTGTTAGAATTATTAATTCTGAATGATAAACTAAGATTTTTTACAGATATTTTTGTTCAATAAAGCCTTTAGAAATGAGAATTTAGTATTGAGAAATGAGAAATTATTTACTTTAAATCTGAGAACAAACAACAACAAAAAATCATATCTCACATCTCAATACTCACATCTTTTAAAATTTAATGAAATAACATAATTTAAAATTTATCAGATTATTTCTGTTACTTTTCTTTACTATTCAGGAATACCCGTTTCAAAAGGATTATTCGGGTCATTGCTCCATTCGAACCAACCGCCGTCAAAAACCGAAACTCTCGGCCAAGCCATCAACCAAGCATTGTAAAACGCTTCACTGCCTCGCCAACCGGTTCCGCAATAAAAAGCGAGATGTTTGTTCTGAGTAATTCCTGCATCCTTCCAGATTTTTTCAATTTCATGAAATTCGCGGGTTGTATGGTCGGGATTTCTGTAATTTTCCATATGGTAGGCATCGGTTCCGCAATTGCCGAAAACCGCACCGGGTATGCGCCCTTTCTTTTCAATATAATTGTATCCGCTGACTTCTCCGATAAATTCTGCCCAACTTCTTACGCTGATCAAATCGGCATCATCGGATTTTAACATTTCTTTTGCTTCCTCAATATCCACGGCAAGTTCCGGTTTACCGGGAATTTTTGCGCCGAAATCAGTTTCCGGGATTTTTTCAACATCTTTCGTACTGATTTCAAAACCGGCATCTTTCCACGATTGAAATCCGCCGTTAAGAACGCGTACATCTTTAACACCGGCATACATCATAATAAATGCACAGCGTATGGCTCCGATATGTCCGGCGGCACTACCGGGAAAATCATCGGCATTGTCGGGATGGAGAAATTTTCCGTATAAAATAACGGTTGTATCTGCCGTTATGCCGTGTTGTAAAAGTGCTTTTTCCAATTCTTCGGGACTTCTTCGGTTCCAAGTTTCGGGAGCTTCGAGTGCTAAAGTGTCGATGTCAATTGCTCCGGGAATATGCCCCGAAAGATAAGCATCTCTATTTCTGTAATGTGCATGACAAATAACGACTTTTTTATTTTCAAAAGACATTGGTTTTCCGGTATCAATAATGTTCTTTATCCAATTCGGATATACCAAATTTTTATGCTTTGCAAGTAATTCCATGGGGAATTCCGGATTTGCCGACCATTCTTCAATAAATTTATTGTAAATTCCGACATCAGGATAATTTGCTTTCAGAAAAAGTTTTGCAACTTTTTTGGCTTCATCTTCGGAATACCCGTAAACGATGATTTTTTGTTTCGGTGTAATTTCTTTTGCTCTGACGATTTCAATCCAATCCATATAGTTTGACCATTTGAACGGTAAACTTTTAGCCCCTTTTATATGTCCGCCTCTTTTTTCTTTTTTCAGTTGCCACCCGTTGTATGCTTCCGTCGGGCGAACGTCAATGAGACGTATTTCGGGATTGTTAAGACTTTTTTTTATATCCTCGGCAGTAAGTTCTTGAATTTTTGGTGTCATAAATTAATTTTGCAATAAAGTTAAATTATATTTTACAATTTCAGTATTAATCATCCGAAAAGATTTTATAACTTTTTATATTTTGTCGTTGAAAATTCTCAACCGGAAAAATAGTATCAATTTTTTTCTGAATGTTTTAGTTGTTTTCTGCAAAAAGTTCTCTTGTCAGTTCGCATTTTAAAATGTATTAAGATCCTAAGTTTAATCCATCTGCAAATGCTTGTATGTTTTCAAATTTTCCGGCTTTAAAGATTTATCTGAGGGTATAATTTCCGGTATATGTTACTTTAATATCATCGGCAACATTATTTTCCTTACTTTTTTTAGTCGGTTTACCGACATGATATTGTGTAATATTCGTAACCATAAAAACGGAAGATGCTGAAATTTTACCGTTTTTAATTGTTATGGTTCCTTCTTGCGACATGGGTTTTGTTACGTCTCTGATGGTTAAATTTCCTACAACCGTTAACGGATATTTTCCGTCTTTGTCCCAATTAACGGATGCTAAATTTTTAATTTTACCTTTAAATTTGATTTTAGGATAGACGGCAGAATTCATAAAATTTTCCGTGTTAAAATGTTTTTGCATTAAGGCTTTTTCAAACTCAAATGACTGAACGGGTGTTACAAAAACCATATCACCGGTTTCGGTATTTAATGTAGAAGTTACTTTGTAATTGTTTGCCGTAATATCTTCCGCTATAGTGTGAGAAAATATTTTTGCATGACCTGTTTTTGTTACATATTTGTTTTGAGCAATAGCAACTAAAGGTAATAAAGCAATTAATAATACTGATAATTTTTTCATTTTTTTGAATTTTTTAGAGTTCATAAATTATTTGTAATTTAAATCTTATAGTCGCATGAATTTTATATCCTGACAGATTATTGGAAATTTTTTAAAAATATTTGTTAATCTATTTTAAAAAAATAAAACCTGACAAGATTTAAATACTTGTCAGGTTAATTTTATCGGAACAAGAATTCTTTATGTTTGGGAAATTTTTTGCTTAATGTCTAATTTTAATTCTTCAATATTTATATTGACATCTTTTTTGTTGTGAGTTTTTAGAGCTTCATCTAAAATATGACTTTGTTTGTCATATAATCTGCAAGCACTGCACATCGATTTATGGAGAGTAAGTTTAACTTTTTCTTTTGTGCTCAATTGTACGTGAAGTTTTTTTTCAATAAGTTCCGTTGCTTTGAGGCAAGATAAAAATAATATATGCATTAACTTTTTCATTATTTAATTGTTTTTAAACCAACCTTTTTCAATGCATTCACGTAATTTTAATTTTGCTCTGTGCATGATTTGCCACATATTAGTCGGGCTTATTTCGAGTTCCTGACAAATATCTTCAGGGTTTTTTTCCGAATAATATTTCATTTTAATAACGGAATTAAATTTATCGGGTAAATTTTCAAGACAAAAATTAAGTATTTCAATAAAAGCCAAATCATCCAAGAGATTTTTTTTATTATTTTGCCAATTTTGCGGTTGCTTTTCGTTAATCCAATCTCCGCTTTCCGCGAAGAATGTTGAAATATCAATGTTAACTTTCGTATCTTGTCGATATTTTTTTCTGTAGTAATCCGATATTTTATTGTTAAGTATTGAAAAAAGCCATGTTTTCGGATTGCTTTTTTGTTTGAAAGTACTAATGTTTTTTGCAGCTGCTAAAAAGGTTTCCTGAACGATATCTTTTGCATTTTCAATATCGGAAATTTTATAAACGGCTCGCGATAAAAGCTCATCGGTATAGCTGTCGACCCATCCGTTAAGCAAGTTCTTATTATTTTGCATTAATTCAAAATTAAGTTAATGACTTGAATGAATAAGAGTTTTTGCTTTTCGTTTTTTATAAAAATAAAAACCCAAATATAACCAAAATATCAATACGGAAATGAATGTTATCAGATTTGTTATTTGATAATATTGAGGTGTATAATGCAGTTCAATTTTATGTTCACCTTTCGGAAGAACAATACCGGTAAATCCGATGTTAACACGTTGCAAGTTTTCGTTTTTGCCGTCAACTTTTATTTTCCATCCTTTATCGTAGGGAATGGTTAGGAATAACAGTTTTGTTTTTGATAAATTTATTTTTCCTTTAATTTCCGATTGTTTGAAACTTGTAATTTGCAAGGTATCTTGCTTCAATTTATCGGTAATTTCTTTATAAATTTCAAAATTAAATTTTTGCGGCTGAACGATTACAGTTGTATCATTCGGGGAAATCTTTTTAAAATCTTTCAGATTAATATTTTTGTTGAATTCTTTTTCGTACACAAAACCGTTCAGTAAAGCAATTTGATTTTTGAAATTTTGTGTCGAATATTTTGTAACAGGAATGATGTATTTATCAAAATCTTTTCCGATTTGCAATTTTACGGTATCTTTAAATGTTTGATAATCACTATATTTTTTTGTGAGTAAAGGTTTTAATTTATCAATGATGCTGCTCACTTCGTTTGCCGGAATGCTTCGTGATAAATCTTGATATAAAGAATTAAGAGACTGAAGC
>JANTGL010000260.1 GCA_024762915.1 Bacteroidales bacterium
AGATGCCTGTATTTTTATTTGATGAAATTATTTTCGGTCCCGTAAAAAGTCGCCGTCTCGGTGTTTCGCTGGGGATAAATCTCCTGCCGCTTGATTACAAATATTGTAATTTCGATTGTATCTATTGCGAATGCGGAAGAACATATAAAGAAAAATTCAAAGGAAAGCAATTTCACGACCGTGAAGAAATAAAAAATCGCTTGGAAGAAGTTCTGCTTAAAATGAAAACAGAGAACAATCCGCCTGATGTAATCACTTTTGCCGGTAACGGCGAACCGACAACTCATCCGGAGTTTTCCGGTATTATTGACGATACGATTGAAATACGCAATAAATATTTCCCGAATGCAAGAGTTGCCGTTTTATCAAATGCAACATTAATTAACAGAAAAGATGTATTTGAAGCACTCAATAAAGTTGACGACAACATTCTAAAACTGGACTCGGCTTTTGATGAGACCGTTAAGTTTATGAATAATCCCGCTCCCGGATTTAGTGTGCGAAAATTAGTTGAAAATCTAAAAAAATTCAACAGCAATTTGATTATTCAAACCATGTTTCTTGCCGGCACATACAAAGGTAAATCAGCAGATAATACAAACGATACGGAAATTAATGCTTGGATAAAACTTCTTAAAGACATTAAACCGAAGCAAGTAATGATATACACCATAGAACGCGATACGCCTTCAGAAAACTTAAAAAAAGTTACTCCCAAAAAATTATATGAGATTGCCGACAAAGTAAAGAATGCCGGCTTTGAAGTTCAGGTATCGGTATAAAAAAAGCCCGATTAAAATTAACCGGACTTAAAGCAAAACACAAAATTTGTTAATCAATATTATAACTCAAAGATAAAGAATAAGTTCTTCCCAATTTATACGATTGAAAAATATACTCTTTGCTATCATAAGTATATGTTTTTTTATAAGACTGATTTAAAATGTTTTTAACGGAAACTTTGATATTAAATCGTTTGCCGATTTTTTTTGAAAAATTAAATTTTAAATCAGGATATGCTCGTTTATAAATATTAGGTGTGGAACCCTTCGTTACAACCGCTAATTTTGCTCCTTCCGTATTAAAAGAAACATTAGCATTCAATCCTTTTTCTCTATTATCATAAGCAACAAAAGCATTTATAACCCAAGGTGCTTGACCGTACATCGGTCTGTTTAAAATAATTCCGGTATTATCATCACTTCCGAAATTTTCAACATATTCAACACGTGATTTTAATAATGTATAATTTCCTCCCAATGCAAAATTCGGTAAATTAAGAAAATTCAAATGCTTTTTCATCTCCAATTCAATTCCGTACATTTTTGAATTATCCACATTTACATAATGAAATTCGGGATTATTTGCACGCGGGTCGTCAATCAGTTCAATCGGATTTGTAAAATATTTATAAAATAAACTTGCCGAAATAACATCTCCTGAATTTTGAAACAATTCATATCTTAAATCAACATTATCAATTAAAGTTCTTTTTAAATCGGGATTTCCGACAACTCGCCATCCTTCTTTAAAATCGTAATAAGCATAAGGCGCAATTTCTCGGAAGGAAGGTCGAGCAACTGTTCTTGCATAAACCAAACGTAAATTAGAATTTTTACTTGCCGAAAATTTCAAATTAACAACCGGCAAAATATCCGGAAAAGTTTGCTGTGCAAAAACATATTTAAAACTTGAAGATTTTACGTCATTTTCAACAAATGTATAACTGTTTTCAAATCTGCCGCCGATAATCATTTTAATCTTATTCGATAAATCAATATCGATCATGGCATATCCGGCAGAGACAAATTCCTGTGCATGGTAGCTGTTATAGGCATCCGTTAAAGGATCGTCCGAAACATAAACACCGTAAACGGCATCGGCATTTTGCCCGATATTTTCATCCGATAAATAATGTTCGATATTACCGTCAAAAGGCAAACTTTGTGCTGCAACTTCAAATTTTCGAGAAACAGAAATCCTTGATTTATAAGTAAAAGCAGCTCCCGTTTTAAAATTTGTTTTTTTATTGAAAATTTTTGAAGGAATGCTCAGGTTTATTCTTGTATCCGAATTTATTTCCGACAAATCTCTGTAAAACCGTACAGGAGACGGATAAGCATTATAACTGATTTGATAATTCCCGTTTTCTCCGTCATAATTAAAAAATCTTAAATCCGGTTCCGATTGACCGGAACGTGTAAATGAAGAAATCCAATCAATTTTTATGTGATGAAAATCCGGCAAAACATGTTTCCCCGAAAACTGCCCGGAAATAAATTTACGTTCCTGATAACCCAAAACATGTTCATACATATATAAATTATCCTCGGGTTTTTGTCCTTCACGATAGCGAGCTGATTTTAATCCGCTGTTATTTCTTAATACCGTAAAACTTAAACTGTTATTCCGGTTTAATTTATAGGATAATCCGCCGAGTACCGACAACATCACTTCTTCGTCACCTTTTATCTCATTTTCTGAAACCAAGGGGTTCATAACATTTCCGTTTGCCGATTCAATCAAATTATAACGATTATAAATCCCGTTTTTATAAGAACTGAAATCTCTTTTATAATTTCCGGAAATAATAAAACCCAAAGGTTTTCCGAACAATTTTATTTGATTTCCGACGGAAAAGGAATGGCTGTGATTTAAGAATGAATGCCCGAAAGACGTATTCATAATCTTATTAAAAGAAGTCGTTATCTTATCCAATTTGTCATTATTTTCATATAAAAACGGTGTACCTTCCGATGCTTCCGAAGGAATTGCTCGTGTCCCGTCATCAAAACCCAATGCATCATATTTTCCGCCTTGATAGCTTAAAAAATCATTCCTTAAATTTGTTTGCGGATTATAAGCGAATGATGTTGAAAATTTCAAGGTGAATTTTTCGGGATATGTTTTGGTTACCACATTAATAAATCCGCCGGTGAAAGAAGCCGGGAGGTCGGGTGTAAAAGATTTATAAACAATAATATTGTCAATTATATTTGACGGAAACAAATCCATTTGCACGGTATTTTTATTCGGATCTAAACCGGGAATTTCCGCACCGTTTAATGTTACCATCGAATATCGATCGCTTAATCCTCTGATAAAGACATATTTGCCGTCAGACACGGAAACACCCGACACACGTTTTAATGCCGAAGCCGCATCCGAGTCTCCCGATTTTGATATTTGTTCAGAGGATATGCCGTTTACAAGATTTGAAGATTTTTTTTGAAAAATTAAAACGGCATTTTCGGTATTGGTCAATGCTTTTGCACTTACCGTTACTTCCGATAATTCGGCAGCTGTCTTATTTAAAAATAAATTTATAATTTTTACACTGCCTGCAGGCAAGTTTAGTTGATTTATAATTTTCGTTTCATATGATAAAAACGAAACAACAATTTGTTTTGCATTTACCGGAACATTCTCCAAAGAGAAGTTTCCGTTATAATCGGAAATTGAAACTATGGTCGGTTCTGAATTATCCACTCTTATCATTGCACCGATAAGGGCTTCACCCGTTTCCCCGTCTGTTACTTTGCCTCTTACGGTACACATATCTTGTGCCTGTATATTAAAAAATAAACCGATAATTAATACAATACTAAAGATTAATGTTTTCATTTTTTGTGTTTTGTTTGCTTTATTTAAATTAAAATGCATCCCGATTTTTTCGGGATGCTTTGTTTAACTATAATTGTTTATTTATTTATTTTTAAAAGTTAATGTCCAACCGGCAGCCCAATTTGTGCTACCGAAAGCCCCTTTGTATGAAACATTTTCAAATCCGGCAGAATAAGATGCCATATCATCCGTTTGAGGATTTGAAGGCACCGGATTGTCGGCACTTACACCCGGGTCTGCAACTTTATTGGTATTTCCGGCAAAAGCTGATGCCCAAGCATCTTTTTTAGCTTGCGGAGCTTCGTATAAATGATTACCCTGATCGTCTTTAGGTGTTGAAATTTTAAATAATTCATAAGAATCATATGAACTTCCGTCAGTTTGTCCGGCAACATTATAAAATACATTATTTTGAATATGAACGTTTCCGTCTTCAAACATTTTGTATGAACAACCTGTCATATTCGCTTGATCATCTTGCAAATATTCGATATCAACACCTTTATCAAAATTTACAAAAATTGAATTTGCATAAGTAAC
>JANTGL010000261.1 GCA_024762915.1 Bacteroidales bacterium
TCGTTATTGGAATTGAAGTAATAGATACTGTCATAATCCCAAATCAACCTGTATTTTGCATTGTAATTCGTTTTGTCCCAAAAGATCCTCAGACTGTCATACCCGATTTCTTCAAAATTCAATTGCGGAATGTCTTCATGAAAAGTTACAGATTCACCAAGACTATATGAATATGCTACTCTGCAATCCACGCTTACATTGAAATCTCCGCATACATATAAACTGTCTATATAATAATTTTGATCAGGATTTGTGATTGTTAAATTAATAGTATTGCCATTGTGTCCTGCACTGAATTCATATGCTTCAAAGTTATATTGATCACATTTAGGCCAAGAGATTTTTAGAAATCCGTTTTCAGTGATACTTTTTTCAGGCACAATATACGGAGCAGGTCTGCCGTCTATTAACAGTGTCCATTCTTTCTCAATTAAATAACCTTCATAACCGGCATTATCCGCAATGCTTCCCGAACCGCTGTTTGTTGTAAATGTTAATTTCAAAGTATAATAAGCGGGTAAATAATCATCAGGGTCTATTGAGATTTCTCCGTTAGGACTGTATAATTCAAATGATGAGTTATTAATTGAATATTCAGCATATAAAACAGTTAAACCCAATGTATTGAATTCGAAAGATAAGTCTGTATCCGTAAAAATTTTAATGGTGTCATTCTCAGGGGTTATACTCAAATCAAAGTAAACAGTATCCTGCGGAGGCTCTATATCAACTATATTTTCTTTTTTCAGCGGATAATCACATGCATAAAAAGTGATTAATAGTGTAAAAAGAAATATAAGTGTTTTTATGAGAGTTTTCATTATCGGTGTTAAAGTAAGCAAAGATATGTTTTTTATTGTTACCGAAAAAAAATTGTATAACACCCGTTCGGCATAGTCTCCTGCCTGAGCTGTTTTATCATGTTGAGTTGCACTGCTCCGTTCAGCGGATGGGCTTATATTGACAGGAAATAAAAAGTGCTTTGAAATAGTATAAATATGCTGTGCCGAGTTCACAAAGATTTTAGAATACAGCATCCTGATATCGGGAGGAATTCAACAAATTTTATGATGGTTTTTTCGTTTGTTTTCTTTCTTGAATTTATTTTTGTATAACAATCATCGCATTTGCGAAGAACGTTTTTCCGGATAGCCGTACCGAGTAAATTCCCGGACTTAAATTATAACTGGCTATATTTTTTGTAATAATATTTTTTCCTGTATGTACTTTGTTTGAATTTAATAATCCGGCAATATATCTTCCGTTTAAATCATATATTTCCAGTTTTACCTGTTGTTTTTTTTCAAGCGAAAACTCAAAATTTACGGTATTTATTATCGGGTTCGGATATACATTCAACAAATTTTCCCTTTTCTCAATTTGGGAAATACTGTTTGCGATACTGTCTTCATAAAACGTATAGGATATTCCGCCTTTGTTGAACCATGACGCCGATAAATCGTATTTGTCATAGACATAAGCATAACCGTTTGATTTTGCGGGATCATGCACAATGGGATTTCCGTCTGCATCAAAACCGGCAAGCATCATCAAATGTCCCGAATATAAGGGTTGTCCCACCGACATTGCAATTCTGCCGCCGTTCTGTAATACCTCATATGCATCGCTCCATGTTCTGTATCGTGTCACAGATCCTTTGAGACCATATTCTGAAGCATGTGTTACGGCACGAGGCCAAACACCGAAAAGATCCCAATAAGGATCATGTGTTTTTAAGGCAAAATCATAGGCATCAACATTTTTACCAAAACTTTTTATAATCATTGTCGTTGTTACCGGAGAGCATATTCTGGATCCTATTTCATCATCTACGTCAAATTGATATATATGTTCGGTGTCAATAAAAATTTCACCGGGATTATCTGCCGTTATTGCGGCAATATCAATCGGATACTCTGTGTCGCTTGCAAAAAATGCTATTTGTTTCAGTCGAGGAGAGGGTTGGTCCGTACTCGTTCTTTTAAAATTTATCCTGAATTGAAATGTGTTCACATAAGTACTGAGTTTGACATAGTCAACATCAACATACCCTCCGTTGAAACTGGTCGAACCGTAACTCCATAGAAGTTTATTCCAAAATCCTACGGTAATCCAATTTGACCAATTGCCGTTAACAAAAAATCTCATTTCAGCTTTTACGGAAGATGAAGTTGAAAGAGAAGTTGCATTCCAAGACGGTAAACCTCTGTTAAAATTTTCATTAAAAGTAACCGCTTTAAAAGTAATTATTCCAGATTGCTGTTCATTTTCCAGGACCAGATATTTCCCGTTGTCGCTTATTACAATATTTGTAACACTTTCGGAAGAATCAAGCAGAGCTTGCGGTCCGTATATCTCAAAATATTGATCAGGAGAATATTGAGCCGGACCGACAAAACTTTCAAGAATAAAAATAATAAAAAAGAATACCTTTAAAGCAGATGAGTATTTGTATATGGTTTTCATTTTTTTTATTTATAATTTCACAATAATTTTTAAGTTCAAAAAAACCAGTCAGATTAAAGCATCATACAGTATTTCAATCGGGTGCAAAGCATCTCTGTCGGTGCCGTCTTTTATTTGATGTCGGCAACTGGTTCCGGGTGCGGCAATGGGAATATCTTCGGATGTTTCTCTGATTGCCGGAAACAAAACCGTTTCACCGATTTTCATCGAAAGTTCGTAGTGTTCTTTTTCGTAACCGAAACTTCCCGCCATTCCGCAGCATCCCGATGGGATTTCTTCAACCGTATAATTTTCCGGAAAGGATAAAATAAATTTTGTCGGTTTGGTTGAGGCAATTGCTTTTTGCTGACAATGTCCGTGCAGTTTTGTATGTTTCTTATTTTTAGTGAATTGCTCTTTTGTGATTTTTCCGGCTTCCATTTCTTTTTCCAGAAATTCGTCTGCCGTAAATGAATTTTCCGCAATTTTTTCAGCTGTTTTTTTTAGCTTTTCATCTTTAAAAAAATCCGGATATTCGTCTCTGAAACTTAAAATGCTTGAAGGTTCGAGACCGATAAGCGGTGTTTCTTCGGAGACAATATCTTTTAAAACCGCAATGTTTTTTTCGGCAATTTGCTTTGCTTTTCTGATTAAACCTTTTGAGAGGTATGTTCTTCCGCTTTCGGAAATATTCGGAATAACGACTTCGTAACCCAATCGTTCAAACAGTTTTACGGCAATAATTCCTGTTTCGGCATCGTTGTAGTTTGTAAACTCATCAGCAAACAAGTATATTCTTTTTGCTTTATTTCCTTCGGGTTTTTTATACTGTTTTTTTAATGTTTTTTTTGACAGAACAGGCATTTTTCGTTTTGTTGAAAATCCGATCAGTGCCATCATCGGAACGGAAAAAACGCGACTTTTCAGGAAAAAATTACTGATTGGAGGAACAAGGGAAAGAATTTTATTGATTTTTGTAATATTGGCAATCAACCGGCTTCTTAACGGAACACCGTTTTTGTCGTAATATTTTTGGAGAAACTCTGCTTTTAATTTTGTAATATCAACGTTTGCTTGACATTCTGTCTTGCATGCTTTACACAACAAACATAAATCAAGCACATTATACAAATCTTTATTGTTGAAGGGATCGGCATCGTTTGTGATAATTTCTCTCAACATATTTGCCCTTGCCCGTGTCGATTGACTTTCATTTTCGGATGCTTTATAGGACGGACACATTGTACCGCCAACAGCCGTAGTTCTTACACAATCGCCGGCACCGTTGCATTTTTCGGCAGCTCTTAAATAACCGGCAGTATCGGAAAAATCAAAAACAGTATCGATTTGTTTCGTTTCCTGTCCGGGAACATAGCGTAAGAACGCATTCATCGGAGGTGTATCGGTAATTTTTCCGGGATTAAAAACATTATCGGGATCCCATGTTTTTTTAAGCTCTTTAAAAAGATTGTAAATTTTGTCGCCGTACATCAAAGGAATAAATTCCCCTCTTAATCGCCCGTCACCGTGTTCGCCGCTTAGCGAACCTCTGTATTTTTTTACCAGTAAGGCGGTATCGTGCGCAACGGTTCTGAAAAGCTCTACATCTTTTTTGTCTTTCAAATTCAAAA
>JANTGL010000262.1 GCA_024762915.1 Bacteroidales bacterium
ATACCATATTCCGGTTATTCAAATAAATGAATATTTGGAAAAATCTGTTTTAGGACAAGCAGAATGGCTAAAGTTTTTTGCGGCATTTTTTGAAAAAGATAAAGAAGCAACACAAAAATTTAATACAATTGAGAAAAATTATCTTCAATTAAAAGAAATGACTGATACAATTGAGCAAAAACCCGCAGTTTTACTAAACATGCCGTGGAAAGGCACATGGTATATTCCGGGCGGAAAATCAAATATTGCTCAACTTATTAAAGACGCCGGAGGAAATTATCTGTGGTCAAATACTGAAGAAAATCATAATTACGCTTTGAATATAGAAGAAGTTTTTGAAAAAGCACAAAATGCCGATTTCTGGTTAAATCCCGGACAGGCAAAATCAATTAATGATGTGATTGCAACAGATGTGAGATTAAAGAAATTTAAAACGGTTAAAACCGGGCAAATTTTTAACAGAAATAAGCGATTAAATACCGAAGGAGGAAACGATTATATGGAAAGCGGAACCGTCAGACCCGATGTAATTCTTAAAGATTTAATTCAAATTTTGCATCCTGAATTATTACCTAATGATACATTATATTATTATCAAAAAATTAAATAAAAGTTTGTTATCTCACTTTAAACTTTTCTTATTTCACTTTTAACTTTCGACTATTAATTTATCTTTGCACAATTAATATTTAATACTTAAAAAATGCCACAAACAATTATTGAAAAAATCATTGCAAATCATTCAAAATACGATACCGTAAAACCCGGTGATATTGTTGATATTGAAATAGATGTAAGAGCTGCAAGAGATTTCGGCGGACCGAATGTCGTAAAACATTTTAAAGACCACAATCTGACAATTGATGATGTTTCAAAAACATTTTTTACTTTTGATACAAACCCAACCGGAAGTGACCAAAAATATGCCGTAAACCAGCAAATTTGTCGTCAATTTGCTCGCGAACACGGCATTAAAGTTTTTGATATCAATAACGGAATAGGAACTCATACATTTATTGAAGAAGGGCTTGCTTATCCCGGAACAACCTCATTAACAACCGATTCACATGCAAATATCCTCGGTGCCGTAGGTGCATTCGGACAAGGCATGGGCGATAAAGATATGGCTGTTGCTTTCAGCAAAGGAAGTGTTTGGTTTAAAGTTCCGAAATCAGTAAAACTGAATATAACCGGGAAAAGACCGAAAGGAATTTCTGCTAAAGATATTGTGCTGAATTTATTACACGAATTCGGAGCCAACAGTTTGCTCGGTTATTCCGTTGAGTTATACGGAGAAGAAGTTGATAAATTAACTTTGGATGAGCGTATAACAATTGCTTCAATGGGAACGGAAATGGGAACAATTATTATTTTATTTCCGCCAAATAAAGAAATTCTGGATTATTGTTCGCTGAGAGCAGGAAAAGAAATTAAAGGTGTTTATGCCGATAATAATGCCGAATACGATCACGTTTTTGATGTTGACATCAGCACCTTTAAACCAATGGTTTCTCTTCCGGGAAAACCGCATGATACCGTGAATATTGTTGAAACAAAAAAAGTAAAAATTGATTCGGGATTTATCGGAAGTTGTACAAACGGCCGTATTGAAGATATGCGTGAAGTTGCAAAAATTCTTAAAGGACGTAAAGTTGCACCCGGAGTTGTTTTAAAAATCGTCCCTTCAACCGACCGAATTTGGCAACAATGTCTTGATGAAGGAATTATAAAAATATTTAAAGAAGCCGGAGCATTGGTTTCAAATGCCGGATGTGCCGGTTGTGCTGCCGGACAAGTCGGTCAAAACGGACCGGGTGAAATTACCGTAAGTACGGGAAACAGAAACTTCCCCGGCAAGCAGGGTAAAGGCAGTGTGTATTTAGCTTCACCGGCAACGGTTACAGCTTCTTCGATTGCCGGTTTTATTACGACCGTTGATAAAATACCGGACGAACCGGAAGTGTTTACATCGCAAGAAATTAAAGAAAAAACTCAGCTTGCGAAAGAGCACAAAGAACACAAACAAAAACCGATGAGTGTTGAAGGACGTGTATGGTATATTCATACAGATGACATTGATACCGATATGATTTTTCATAATCGTTATTTAGCCATTACGAATATTAACGAAATGGGACAATATGCATTCGATAACTTAGCCGGTTACGAAGATTTTGCGAAAAAAGCAAAACCGGGAGACATTATTGTCGTGCATAAAAATTTCGGAGCGGGAAGTTCTCGCCAACAAGCCGTTGATTGTTTTAAAGCTCTCGGTATTCAAGCTATTGTTGCCGAAAGCTACGGTGCAATTTATGAACGTAATGCCATAAATGCCGCATTCCCGATTGTAACTTATAAAACTTTAGAATCTTTAAATTTAGAAGACGGCGATACGATCACTATAAATTTCGGAACAGGAAAAATTTCAAATCTTACAAAAAATACTGAAATTCAGGCAGAACCATTTTCGGAAGTTCAAAGAGAAATTTATCAAAACGGAGGTTTATTTTAATAAAGTCAGATCAAAAATGTCAACTTTTTAATTCTAAAATATTATCTTTGCAAACTAAAATTCAAATTATTTATAAAATAAATTAACAAATGAAACGACTATTTTCAGTGATTGGTTTAACCGCACTTTTTGCAGGTACTTTTTTATTATCTTATTGTAATAAGGATACGGATAATAATACAACAAATTCGACAAATGACAATTCTTTTAAAGTAGCTATCGTAAAGACAGATACTTTGGCAGAAGTTTACGAATATTATAACGATTTACAAACAGCTTTAATGCTTGAACAACAAGACAAAGAAGCAGATTTAAATGCTCGTTATAAATCGTTACAAACGAAATTCTTAAAAATTCAAAGAGATGTTCAAAACAGAATGATTACACAAACTTCTGCACAAAAAAAACAAGAACAATTAGGTTTAGAACAACAAAAATTACAACAAGATCAGCAAAATTATCAATCGGATATGATGGATAAATCTCAGAAATTGACTTTGCAAATTTTAGACAGCATAAAAAATTATTTAAAAATTTATAATAAAGATCATCATTTTGATATGATTTTGTCAAGTGATACTTTAGAATCAAATATTCTGTTATCCGAAAAAAGCATGGATATTACACCCGATATTATTAAAGGTTTAAATAAACGATATCGTAATGCTACCGGTAAAAACGATGAAAATAAAGATAAATAAATCTTTATCATCCGATGAAAACTATTAATCCGGCTTATTGTCGGATTTTTTTATATTTTTGAATTAAAAATTAGATTTTGCCATTTGCAGACACCTATTTCAAGCGCTTTCAAACCGGGAAACCTTTAATAAAAGAACAGCCGGAAAAAGATTTATCTTTATGTATTGTTATTCCCGCATATAATGAAGATGAATTATGCAAATCCTTGCAATCGATAAAGGATTGTCAGCTTCCTGAAAAATCCGTTGATGTTATTGTTATAATAAATTCATCGAAAAATTCACCTGAAGATATTATCGAAAAAAACAGTAATACATTTTATAAAGCAAAGGAATTTGCAAAGGAAAACAATACAAAAAAATTAAAGTTTTTTATTTTTAACATTGAAAATTTGCCGAAAAAATTTGCCGGTGTCGGATTAGCTCGTAAAACAGGAATGGATGAAGCCCTGCGAAGGTTTAATATAATCAATAAACCCGACGGATTAATTGCCGGATTTGATGCCGATGCTTTACTTGAATTCAATTATTTAACAGAAATTGAGACCTATTTTTTTAAAAACCCGAAAACCAATGCCGTTTCAATAAATTTTGAACATCCGATTGAGGGTGATGATTTTTCAAAAGAAATTTATCGAAATATTATAAATTACGAACTTCACTTGAGATATTTTGTTGAAGCTTTGCGTTTTGCCGATTTTCCTTTTGCATTTCACACCATCGGTTCGAGTTTTGCAATCAGAGCCGATGTGTATGCAAAGCAAGGCGGTATGAATCGAAAAAAAGCCGGTGAAGATTTTTATTTTTTGCAAAAAATAATTCCCTTGGGCAATTACGGAGAACTAAATAC
>JANTGL010000263.1 GCA_024762915.1 Bacteroidales bacterium
TCAATATCTTTATAATCCATATTAAATTTTCGGCCTAAACGTTCGTTCGTTAAAATACCTTCATAAAGATAAACTCCGTATTTAAAATCAGGAATATTTTTAATAATATTCGGACCGGTTTTTTCTCTGCTGATTTTTTGCAACAAAGGGAAAGTTGTATTACTTAAAGCTACTGAAGCTGTTCGAGCAGCTTTTGATGCAATATTCGGTACACAATAATGAATGATACCGTGCGTTTCAAAAGCCGGATTTCCCAAATGCGTTACTTTAGAAGTTTCGATACAAGATGCACTGTCGGTATTCAAATCAATAATTACCGAACCTTTTTTCATGTATGTAAGCATCTTCTTCGTTATAATAAATTCATTAGTATCTTTTATTTCTTCCCATGCAGCAATCAGAACATCAGCCGTTTTCAATGCTTTTAAAATGATTCCAGAATGTAAAACAGACGTAAAAAGATGTATTCCGAGTTTGCTTTTAAGTGCTTGTAGGCGCGCTAATGAATTATCAAATATTTTCACTTGAGCTCCCAAAGCCGTTGCTGCTCTTGCTGCATATTCCCCGGCTGTTCCGGCTCCGAAAATAAGTACTTTTGCTGCAGGAATACCGGTTATTCCGCCTAATAATATTCCTTTTCCCGTTATCGGATTACTTAAATATTCACTTGCCGTATTGATTGCTAAAATACCGGAGATCTCACTCATGCCTTGCACATAGGGATGAAAACCGTCTTTATTTTTTATAAGTTCCAAAGCGATGCAAGTCATTTTTTTCGCTTTTAGTGCATTAATTTTTTGCGCTGTTTGCGTATTAAAATGCAATGCCGATATTAAAAATTGACTTCCTGTTAAAAGCTTAATTTCATCCTGATCAATGGGTGAAACTTTTAAAATAATTTCTGATGCAAAGACCGTTTTTCGATCTTTTATGATTGCTCCTGCTTTTGTATAATCCGAATCTTGCCAACGACTGCGCATGCCTGCACCGGATTCCATTACAATATGATGGCCTTCCTCACTTAATTGCTTGACAGCTTGAGGGCTTAATACAATTCGATTTTCATATTTATCCGGTTCTTTAGGAATTCCAACGGTAATAATGCGTTTTTTCTTTTTTTCTTCCAACATTTCAGTTTGCGGCATCAATTGTTCTCCATAAGAAAATTGTCCGGACGGGTTTTGTGAAAAAGACATATTGCAGATTTTACTTTTAAAACTCTAATTTACAACTTTATTACAAGATATATACCGAACTCCGTTTTCTTTTTCTTCAATTATTATTTTAATGTATTTTTCCGGAAGTAAATTCTCAATTAACTCGGGCCATTCGATTAAACATATGTTTCCTGAAAAGAAATAATCTTCATAGCCGAAATCAAAGACTTCTTCAGGTGTTTCAATTCTGTAAAAATCAAAATGGTACAGTATTTCTTTTTTATTTGTAATATATTCGTTTATTAACGCAAATGTCGGACTGGTAATGTTTCCCATGACACCTTTATGTCCACAAATTTCTTTAATTAAAGTGGTTTTTCCGCTTCCCATTTTCCCGTAAAAGGCAAATATTTGATCGTCTTTATATTCGTCAGAAATTGAAGCAGCAATCTCACTTAAATCATTCAGAGTTTCGGCAATATATTGGTTCATTGGTTTACCGGATTTAAAAAAATTATATAAATTCAAATATTCCCTATTTCCTGTTTTTAGGTTTTAAAGTAATATACGGAATCAACATTTCTTCTAATGAAATTCCGCCGTGTTGAAATGTATTTTTATAATATTTCACATAGTGATTATAATTGTTCGGATATGCAAAAAAGTCAGAATTATATGCAAAAATATATGATGAACTGATATTTGTAACCGGTAAACCCGCTTCTTCAGGTATCGTAATTTCAAAAACTTCTTTTTTATTATAAGCTAAATTCCTGCCTTGTTTATATCGTAAATTTGTTGTTGTATTACGATCACCCACAACTTTTATCGGATTATTAACATTTACGGTACCATGGTCAGTTGTTATAAATACGGTAACATCTTCTTCTGAAAGACGTTTTAATAATTCAAGCAGGGGTGAATGTTCAAACCAAGTTAGCGTTAAATCGCGATAAGCCGATTCACCGTGTGCAAGTTCACGAATCATTTTCGTATCGGTTCGGGCATGTGATAAAATATCAACAAAATTATAGATAACAACCGATAACTGATTTTGCAATAAGTTGGAAAAATTTTCATTGACTTTTTCACCGGCTTTGTTATTTAATATCTTATCATAAGAAAATTTTACTTTCCTTCGGTATCTTTGAAAAAGTTCGGCAAGCAGCTCTTTTTCAAAAACATTTTTCCCGCCTTCTTCTTCGTCGTTAAGCCAATATTGCGGATATCGTTTAGAAATTTCAAGAGGTGTCAAACCGGCAAAAAAAGCATTCCGAGCATATTGCGTTGCAGTCGGTAATAATGAAAACCACAACTCTTCTTTCTCAGTTTCAAAATACTGATTTATAACAGGTTCGATTAATTTCCATTGATCAAAACGCAAATTATCAATAACTATTACACAAATTTTCTTTTTTGCATCAAGCAAAGGAATGGCTCTTTTTCTGAAAAAATCAAAAGGCATCAAAGGACGATCTTCTGCATCAGGAATAAACCACTTAAGATAATGTTTTTTTATAAATTTAGAGAATTCAATATTGGCATCTTCTTTTTGTTGTATTAAGACCTCATCCATCGTATTGTCGCCGGATTTATCCAACTCTAACTCCCAATATACCAACTCATTATATAGTGCAAACCAATCAGTATAAGTATCCGCTTGACTAATTTTTATGCCTAATTCCGAAAATTTTGTTTGATATCTTTGAGATGTTTTTTCACTGATTAATTGTTTATTCTCAACATTTTTCTTTATAGACAGGATAATTTGTTTCGGATTAACAGGTTTTATCAAATAATCATCGATTTTTGAACCCACGGCATCATCCATAATATCTTCTTCTTCATTTTTCGTAACCATTACAACCGGAATTGCAGGTTTAAAGCGCTTAACTTCAGTCAAAACATCAAGACCGGAAATTCCGGGCATATTTTCATCCAAAAAAATAATATCGTAATTGTTTTCTTTAACTAACTCAACGGCATCATAACCGTTATTAGCAGTAAAAACCGTATGTCCTTTTTCTTCGAGATATAAAATTTGGATTCTCAACAGGTCAATTTCATCATCAACCCATAAAACTTTTGCTTTTATCATTTTTTATCAGAAACTTGATTTTGTATATATTCAGAATAACGATTCTTTTACTTTGTTTACAAATATACGGAAAATATATTTATACTTGCATAACTTTATATGCAACAAAATATTGTAAATTTCATATGGTAAAACCAAAAAAACATCTCGGTCAACATTTTTTGAAAGATAAAAATATTGCAGAAAAAATTGTAAGCGGTTTAATTGCCGAAAACATAAAAGATGTTATTGAAATCGGAGCCGGAACAGGTATTTTAACTGACTTTTTACTGTTGAGAGATTACCATATTCATATCATAGAAATTGATATTGAATCTGTTGAATATTTGAAAATCCGTTATCCGGATTTAAAAGAAAACCTTTTACATAAAGATTTTTTGAAATTTGACATACAAAATAGTTTTAAAGAAGATATTGCAATTATCGGAAATTTTCCGTATAATATTTCAAGTCAAATTGTATTTAAAGTTATTGAAAACAGACAAATTGTAAAAGAAGTTGTAGGGATGTTTCAAAAAGAAGTTGCCGAACGCATAACGTCTGTTCCGGGAAATAAAACATACGGCATTTTAAGTGTTCTGACACAAGCATATTATGATACGGAATATTTATTTACAGTGAATGAAAATGTATTTTATCCGCCTCCAAAAGTAAAATCCGGTGTAATCAGACTTATCAGAAAAAATACGGAAACGATAAATTGTGATGACGTTCTTTTTAAAAGAATCGTAAAAACCGGGTTTAATCAAAGACGCAAAACACTTAGAAATTCTTTAAAAAGTTTAACGCAAAATATTGAAACAAC
>JANTGL010000264.1 GCA_024762915.1 Bacteroidales bacterium
TTTGCTTTTCAATATTTAAAATCCGAAAAAATGCTTAAGTGGGATAAATTCTTAACGGGAAAAACAACATCAATCATTTCAACAATGGATGCACCGCCGTGGTATTATAATTTGTTAATAAAAAATCCCGGAGGACGATTTTTAAAAGCAAGTATGAGTTTTTGCGGCATAAAATTTAAAAACAAATTATATTTCGGTTCGGTAAAATTATCAAGCGAAGAGCAACGACAAAAATGGTTGCAAAAAGTTGAATTATTCGGAAAAAAACTAAAATAAGCTGATTTTTTCAAACCTAATGTAACAATCTTTTTTTGTTTTAAACTATAAAGATAAAGAAGATGAGTAATCATGAACATTGTAACAAATAATATTACATCAGGAATTAACAAACTTGAAGAAAATGAAAAATAAAATATGAAAATTACATTACCCATACTATTGACAATATTAATTTTCTTTGTATCAGATTTTTTTAGTTACAAAGCAATAAATTCAGCTTTTGACGATATCCTCAAAAAAAATCTGATTGCAAAAATTATCTTTCTGTCTTCATCCGGAATTATAATAGTGTTTATTGTAATCGGATTATTAAGATTGGGAAGCACACCCGATGCATTTAAACCGAATTTATTTTATCCGGCAATCGGATTAATGATCCTTTTTGTAATTCCGAAATTAAATATCACTTTTTTTTATTTATTGGATACAATCAGTTTCTTTTTAATAAAAAAACATCATTTCTTAAATTTAATCGGACTGTCAACTTCAATTATTTTATTCTTGTTCATTTTACACGGAATATTAATAAACAAAACAAATTTTCAAGTCAGAGAACAGATAATTTCATCAGAAAAAATACCGAAATCTTTTAATAATTTTAAAATTATTCAATTATCTGATTTGCATATCGGAAGTTTTCATAAAAATAGTGATGCCGTTAAAAAAATTATTAAGCTCACAAATGCGGAAAAACCGGATTTAATTGTTTTTACCGGTGATATGATAAGTAATTATGCCGAAGAAGTTGATGAATTTATTCCTGAATTATCAAAATTATCAGCAAAATACGGAAAGTTTGCCATACTCGGTAATCACGATTACAGCGACTATGTTAATTGGAAAACAAAAGAAAAAAAGGAAGAAAATTTAAATAAACTTAAACAGAAAATTTCTGAAACCGGTTTTATTTTATTGAATAATGAAAATACGGAAATCACTGTTAATCATGAAAAAATTCAATTAACAGGTGTTGAAAATTGGGGTTTACCGCCGTTCCCGCAACTCGGTAATCTAAATAAAAGTACGTCAGGATTAAATGAAAATTTATATACCATTTTATTAAGTCACGACCCATCACATTGGCGCGCAAAAGTTCTGAAATTTCCGTTTATAGACTTAACACTTTCGGGTCATACGCATGCTATGCAATTCGGAATTGAAATCGGTTCTCTGCAATTTTCTCCGGTTAAATTAAAATATAAAGAATGGGGCGGTCTTTACAAAAGCAAAAATCAAAATTTGTATGTTAACAGAGGTACCGGCTATATCGGTTTTCCGGGCAGAGCAGGAATTCGTCCTGAAATTACAAAAATAATACTAAAAAACAAGTAAGTGTTTACATATCAATATATTATAACAATAAATCATTTAAAAAACTATATATAAATACATTAAATATAAATATTAATAATTTAAAACACATAAAATGAAAACAGTATTAATAACAGGCGCATCAGCCGGAATAGGAAAAGAAACAGCATTTGTATATGCAGAAAACAAATACAACTTAATTATAGCGGCAAGAAGAAAAGAAAGTCTTGAAGCAATAAAAAAAGAAGTTGAAGAGAAACATAAAGTTAAAGTTGACATTTTTGATACGGATTTATCAAAAACCGACAGTGCTGAGCAACTTTATAAAAAAGTTAAAGAAGCAAATTTAAACGTTGATGTTTTAATTAATAATGCCGGTTTCGGTATTAACGGTCTTTTTAAGGATACCGATATTCATAAAGAAGAAAGCATGTTAATTCTTAACATGGTAACATTAACAAAATTAACAAAACTGTTTGTGCAAGATATGGTAAAAGCACAATCCGGTCATATTATTAACATCGCTTCAACAGCTGCTTTTCAAGGAATTCCCGGTATGGCATCTTATGCAGCAAGCAAAGCGTATGTCTTAAATTTTTCGGAAGCAATTGCTCAAGAATTAAAAAACGACAATGTGAAAGTAACAGCAATAAATCCGGGAGCTACAAAATCAGAATTTGCAAAAACGGCCGGTTTTGATAATGATAACTTCTTTTCAAAAGCACCGACTTCAAGAGATTTGGCCGAATTTATTTATTCTACCATGAAAAAAGAAAAAATCTCTTCAACTCACGGCTTTAAAAATAAAATAATGGCTTTCTCTACGCGTTTAACACCCAGAAATCTTTTGGTGAAAATTGCAGGAAAAATAATGGAGTAATTTTTTTTAATATCCTTAATATAACATACAATTTTCATAATCTTATTTTTTTAGTAAGGGACAAAACTTTTTAAAGTTCTTTTACT
The DNA here is from genome assembly GCA_024762915.1 of Bacteroidales bacterium. Lineage (GTDB taxonomy): Bacteria > Bacteroidota > Bacteroidia > Bacteroidales > JAADGE01 > JAADGE01. The sequence goes on from JANTGL010000264.1 coordinate 2,557, forward strand.
ATGAAAATTGTATTATTTGAAAAGAGTAAAATACCGGATACGGAAAAATTACGGTATTTAAAACAGAAAAACAATTATTTATATTTTAAATAAACTCCTATTTGTAATTATATTCTTAATAATCAGATAAATGTAACTTTTTAAAATATTGTTTATGAGCTGTAAACAGTCCGTATCCGGTATCAATATTTGACGGGAGATTAATCGGTTCACCTAAAAGCTGAGAATATAAAGATCCGGACTTTTCCTTATATTCAAGATAATTATAATAAGATTCACTGATATTTGAAATACTTATCACTAAAGTATCATGCATACTTATATTATAAAACTCAACAGTTCCGCTGTATATATTACTTTCAATATCTTCTTCATTTATTAATATTGTTGATTCAACATCAGTACCTATTGAAGAAACTAATTGTAATAATCGAAAAAAATCAAAATAACCTAATGTATCAGCTAATTCTTGAAACAAAGGATCATTCGGATTAATATTATAAATACTTTGATTCGAAGAATCTTTATTTTCTCTGTAATAATTTATCATATAATAATTATATCCTGAAAGATCCGTAAAAGTATAATGCACTACAGCACTTGTATCATTCTGATTTTCAGAAATATTAACAAAAACAGTATCAAAAATAACTGACGGCAGAACTGTTGCTTGAGAGGTCACACTGTTATCAATTAATGTATCATAAATATACATTCCGTACACTTCATTATCAATAACCGGAATATTTGCATTATAATAAATACCCGGAGCAATATTTTGTAAAGTATCATTCACACCGGAATGCTCAATAATAACCAAAGAATTTGAAGAAAATACTTTATTTATGAAATCGATATTAATTTTTTCGGGTTTGTAATTATCTGTTAAAGCACTAAACGAACGTGTTAAAGTAATATAAACACCCGAATCTTCCGAGAATTGTGATGCAACAACTAATTTCGGTTCGTAAACGGGCAAATCTATTTTTAAAGGTTCGGGAAAGCATGATGATAATTTTATTACCGTTACAAAAATGACTATAAAAAAGATAAAATTCTTCATAATTAAAATTTCAAATTATAAGCTAAAGAAAAAATACGACCGAATAATCCCGGTTGGGTATATTGATAAAAACCTCTTTCATCATAAACAATTTGCATTATATAGGGTGCTGCTCTGTTATATAAATTATAAAAGCCGATTTGCCATTCCGATTTCAATTTCTTCTTTTTTCCGACATATGGTTTATAATTAAAACTGACATCCAATCGATGAACAGGAGACATTACAACAGTATTTTTTTCAGCAAAAATCGGAATAACTTCAATACTTGTATTCGTGGCATTTGGCATTAAATACTGTCCGATTATTGGCGTAAATCGATTTCCGCTCATATAGACCCAAGATGCCGAAAAATTCCATTTCTTGTTTATTTTAAAGATACTCACCACAGAAAAATTATGTCTTCTGTCATTTTTAGCATAGAAAGTTT
>JANTGL010000265.1 GCA_024762915.1 Bacteroidales bacterium
AAGAAATCTGTGTCATTCGTCTGAAATATTTTGTTACTTTTGAAATAAAAAATGGTAAAACAGAACGAATTAAACGACAGATATAAAAAAACAGTTCTGACTTTAAGAAGAACCATCGGCATTCTCGGAATTTCTTTACCCTTAATTGTTGCCGTCGGCGCGATAACGCTAGGAAATTGTACGAGTATCCAACGTTCGATAAGTATGTATTACAATACGGTTATGCGTAATGTATTTGTGGCTGTTCTTGCTGCTACGGCACTTTTTATGTTTGCCTATCGCGGTTATGATTATCGCGACCGCATTGCAGGAATTGCAGCCGGTGTATTTGCTTTGGGTATTGCTTTTTTCCCTCCCGGAAAAGAAATGATTATCAATTGCAATTATGATATTCCGCAACTTCAACGTCCCGATTGGATCAGAACAATACATCTTATTTCGGCATCGCTGTATTTTATAACACTTTCCGTGATTTCATTTTTCTTATTTACGCGAACCGACACCAAACATTTTGCTCTAACCCCTGAAAAGAAAACTAGAAATTTTATTTACCGTATCTGCGGTATTGTCATTTTCGTAAGTTTGCTGTCCATTGTCATTTATATGTATTTCATTGATCCTAAAAATCCGCAATTTGATACATATCATCCTATTTTTTGGCTCGAAAGTTTGGCATTGCTTGCTTTTGCCGTGTCTTGGCTGATAAAAGGTGAAGTTGCTTTGAAGGATAAAGATTAATAAATCTGAAATGTAAGTTGCATAGCACCTCGGAGGTGCTTTGCAACTGACAGGAAAAAATAATTTATAGAAAAATGAAAAATCTTTTAATTGTTTTATTTATACTGTTAAATCAGTTTGTTTTTGCTCAAAACAGACAAATATACGGCAAAGTTACGGATGATAAAGGTAAAAATCTGCCCGGGGTTTCTGTTCTTTTAAAGGGAACAACTATCGGAACGATGACTGATGAGGAAGGAACATTCAATATAAGTTTTAAGGATTTTAGTAAATCAAAATTAGTTTTTTCTTATATCGGAATGAAAACAAAAGAAATTGCATTATCTGATACAATTAATATACCTCTGGTTATTATGATGGATGAGAGTGTTTTAAATGATGAAGAATATGACAAATATTATTATAAAATTACAAATAATGTTTCTTTTTTTAAAACCGGTATAACATATCAAAAGTTTAATTTTGACCAGTTTGTCGAGTTTTCTGAACAAGATTTGCAAAAATTTAATTTATTGAATTATTCTATGATAGGCGGGTTTAATTATTATTTTCAAAATTATTTTGGAAGTTTTAAATATGAAAGCGTCGGTAAGAATTTTGTTCAAGATAGCATCAAATCATCCGTAGTTTTAGGCAGGTCAGTATTTTCAGTAGGTTATGGATTTACAGGGCGAAGAAGTTTTTTAATATTTACTCCTTATATTGCACTGCAAAAAAACAAGTTTGTTTATACCCGAGGGTATGAAAATCAAAAAACCTCATTGACAAATTATTTACAAAATAAATACATAAATTTAAGAATAATACAATATGCGGCATCAGCAGGAGTAAATTTAGATATAAAAGTTGTTAATATAAAAGATCATTGTGAAATTTATCCTATATATTTGTCATTAGGAGCCGGTTATGCGTTACCGCTCTCAAAATACCCTATTATTAAATCGCCTAATCATAAATTAAGTACAAATAAAAGAATAAAATCAGATTGTTTTACTTTGTCAGCCGGAATAAATTTTACTGTTTTTTGGTTGTAGATTTCAACTATTTTTGAAATTTATCTCTTATTATCGTGCCACGTTAGAACGTGCCACGATTTGTAAGAACTTCGGCAAAGTTTTGTACCGCATAGCTATTGTGCTGATTAATAATGATATTTCTGTTTGGATATTTCAACTTTGTCGAAGTTTTAAGAAATTAAAAAGGAATTTATATCTTTGAGATTTCAATTTTTTAAAACTTTTATAATTTGCAAACTGTCGCCGTAATCAGAAAACACAGTGCAATCGGATATATTATAAATCTGTATTTTGCCGTACGTCGAAATAAACATTTTATTGAGCTTTCGGAACTTATCACACCCGAAATTGCCGAAAATAAAGATGATTTACCCGATGAGGTGTTGAGTATTATAAAATCAACAGATGCTTATTCCGATAAAAACCTGACAAAAATATTCGGCAGAAAACAAAAATCACACGACTTTTTTAAATCTCTTTCTGCGGAAGATGTCGAAAAACGCATCCGTCCTTTTGTCGAAAAATTGCTTATTAAAATTGTCGAAAATTTGAGCAAAACCGATTTAAAATTATATCTGAAAAAAGATAATTTCAATACTTTATATGAAGAAGATTTAATTGAAATTCAAAACGAACCGGCAAAAACGGTTTTCAATATTATAAAAGGAGAGGAGGGAACGGAATATTTTCTTTCCGTAAAGCATCAGGGGGAAAACATTATTTTGTTCGAAAAATCAGGCATTATTTTAAGCAATAATCCGTGTTTGTTGGTTTCAGAAGGAAAATTATTTCGTTTTGAAGATGTTGACGGTAAAAAATTACGACCTTTTTTTACTAAAAAAAATATTCTTGTTCCTCAAAAATTGGAAAAAAAATGGTTTGAAACTTTTGCCGTTAATGCCATGAAAAATTATACCGTTAATCCGATCGGTTTTGAATTAAAAGAAGTTCAATCAACTTTTAAAACGGTGCTTTCCGCAGAAAAAGACTGGAAGGGGGAATATGCGTTTTTAATATTTTTTCATTACGGCGATGATGTGTATCAATACGGTATTAAATACGATACAAAAATTGAATTTGATGAAAGCGATTTTCGGTTTTTGAAAAAAGTCAGAAATACGCCCGGCGAGGAAAAAATTATCAGCGAATTTAAAAAAACAGGTGTAAATGAATACAACGAAGGCATTTTTAAAATCAATTACACCGGAAAAGATACGGAGGAGCAAAAACGACTGACAATTTTATTTCTGAAAGAACATTCAAAGGATTTTGAAAATCTTAAAATTGAAGTCAGGCAAAACTTCTTTAAAAAGGAATATTTTACGGAAGAAATCAGTATAAATTTGAATGCCGCCGACGGTAAAGATTGGTTTGATATTTACGGAACGGCAAAATTCGGCAAATTTGAAATTCCTTTTATTCAGTTGAAAAACAATATTTTAAGCGGAAACAGAGAGTTTGTTTTACCTGATGACACCACAGCCATTATTCCGGAAGAATGGTTTGCAAAATACGGCGATTTATTTTTGCTGTCCGAAGAAAAAGACGGCAAATTAAAAATCGGGAAAACGTATTTCGGCGTTCCGGAAAAAGCCGAAGTTCAGGGTATCGATAATTCTTTCAAGAAAAATATCAACAAACTTTTGAATTATAAAAAATACAAAGCAAAAGTGCCCGAAAATATTAATGCCGAGTTGAGGCCCTATCAAAAGGAAGGATTTAAACTGATGAAACTTTTGCGGGAAAATCAATTTGGTGTTTGTCTTGCCGATGATATGGGTTTGGGGAAAACTTTGCAGGTTATAACGCTTCTGCAGGATACGATTAACGAGCGAAAAAAAGATGAAAATAATTTTGCCCTTTCAGGTACTTCTGAAACTCAATTGGATTTATTTGCTCCTTCACCAGGCAAAAAAACTTATCTGCGAAAAGCAAGTTTAATTGTGATGCCGGTTTCTTTAATTCATAACTGGTACAATGAGTTAAGAAAATTTGCTCCGGAATTGAAAGTGTTACAATACAAAGGCAGCGGAAGGCAAAAAATGATTAAAAAGTTCAACAATTATGATGTTATTCTTGCCGGATATGCTTCCGTAAGGAATGATATTGAGGAAATTAAAGATCACGAATTTTTGTATGTCGTTTTGGATGAAAGTCAATTTGTGAAAAATTCCGGTTCAAAAACCTATAAAGCTGTTTTGGAACTGACTTCGGATTATAAAGCCGTACTTACCGGGACACCTGTTGAAAACTCATTATCAGACCTTTGGTCGCAAATGAATTTTATAAATCA
>JANTGL010000266.1 GCA_024762915.1 Bacteroidales bacterium
ATGAAAGGTTTCAGTTCGATGATCAGTTTCGGTTTGAAAGGCGGATTAGATGCCGGACGAATTGTGATGGATAATGTGCATCTTGCCGGATTAGCGGTATCTTTGGGCGGTGTTGAAAGTTTAATTCAACATCCCGCATCCATGACACATGCCGGAATGAGCAAAGAAGCAAGAGAAAAAGCCGGAATTACCGACGGATTGGTTCGCTTCTCCGTTGGAATTGAAAATGCAGAAGACATTATTGAAGACTTAGAACAAGCAATGGCTAAAATTTAATATTGTAAGTTTTTTATTTTATTAAAAGAGCAGAAATAATATTTATTTCTGCTCTTTTTATTGTAAATTTGTAATTATTAACATTTTAATATTTAAAGTTATGAAAAAGTTACTCGTTTTTATTGTCTTCTTATTTTTATTTTCTGCATCTTACGGTCAAGTATTTGTTGACGGGGTAAACATTAACAAAACGGATACAAAGTATTGTATCGTCGAAAACAGTTCTTTAGGTTATTACATTATTTACGGTCAGAAAAAAGTTAAAATGAAAGCCGAAATATCAGATAAGGCAGGAAATATAACAGAAAAATTTAACATTCTTGCCGTTTTAAATTTTATGGATAAAAACGGTTGGGAGTTAATCAGCTCTTCCGAATCGGATACATCGACTTTCCCTTCAGATGAAAGGTATATTTTCAGGAAAAAGGAATAATTTAAACAAGAATATTTTTTATGTTCGTTTTATGAATAACTCAAATCATGTTTTCTTACCGGCAATGATCTGATCCGTTTTCCGGTTGCATCAAAAACAGCATTACAAACAGAAGCGGCAACAGGCGGTAAACCCATTTCTCCGACACCTTCAACAGGGGCATCCGTATTAATGAAATGAACATCAATTTCAGGTGCATCCGAAATGCGCAGCATCGGATAAGTATCAACGTTTTGCTGCTCTATTTTTCCGTCTTTTACCGTAATTTCGGCATTTAAGGTAATATTTAATCCGTCAATAATGCCTCCCGATATTTGTTCTTCGGCACCGGCAGGATTTATCAATCGACCGATATCGGCAACAGCCGTTATCTTTTTTACGGATAATTTTCCCTTTTCGGAAACGTAAACATCCGTAAGCACGGCAACATATCCTCCGAAAGTAAAATGAAAAGCAAATCCTTGCCCGTATCCTTTCGGTAAGTCTTTTTTCCGGTCGGATTTTTCTTTAACGGCAAGAATAACATCTTTTATTCTTTGAGTGTCTAATTCCGGTCCCCCGTGAGAATGATATGGAATCTTTTTCGGTTCACCGATTAAATCTAAATGTAAGCGAATGGGGTCAACACCAAGTTTATGTGCTATTTCATCCGTAAAACTGCCGTCTGCAAATGATGTTGAATTATGCCCCGGTGCTCTTAAGGAAGCAACGGCTATATTTGAGTCGGTATCGGAATAAGCCATATTTAAATTCGGAACTAAAATCGGAGGGTAATTATCCGGATAAATTTCATAGGCCCAAGGTTTCTCATTTGTATTATTAAAAGTTAAAATGGAAGTACTAGTATGATGGGTATCCCAGGCGATAATTTTACCGTTTTTAATACCTGCTTTCAATTTATGAATTCCGGCAGGACGGAAAAAATCAAATTCGAAATCATCTTCACGAGTCCAAAAAAGTTTAACGGGTTTCTTAATTTGTTTTGCAATATAAATTGCTTCGGCAGCATAATCTGCTTCCAGTCGTCTTCCGAAACCGCCGCCTATTGCCGTAACATGAACGTTTATTTGATTAATGTCATAGCCTGTAATTTGGGAAGCTAATTTTCTAACATAATTAGGTACTTGTGTGGGTGTCCATATTTCACAAGAATTTTCTTTGATTACAACAGTTGTGTTTTGGGGTTCATTATTTGTATGAGCGACAAAGGGTAATTCATAAGTTGCTTCAATTTGAATATCCGAATTTTTATATGCGTTCTTAAAATTCCCGACAGATTTGATAACGGTTCCCGTTTTTTTAAGGTTTGAATTGAATTTTTCTGTTAAATGTGCAGAACTTTTTATGTTATTTTCGGGTTCGGTCCATTCAACATAAATTTCGTTTCTTCCTTTAATTGCCGAAAAAGAATTTTCTGCAACAACAACCAAACCGCCTCTGTGAACATCAAAATCATTAGTCGGTTCGGGCATTTTAAATACATCAATAACACCATCGACAGCCAGAGCTTTATCGGCGTTATAAGTTTTAAGTTTAGTCCCGAAAATCGGCGGTCGCAAAACAAGAGCACAGACCATATTCTCAATTTGCGTGTCCAATCCGAATTTTAATTTACCGGTAACAATATCGTTTAAATCTACTTTTTTCTTAGCTTTTCCCGTTACGGAAAAATCGGCGGGATTTTTTAATTTCGGTTCTTCCGAAGGTTTGTATTTAACGGCTTTTTCGGTGAGTTCTCCGTAGGTCAGTTTTTTATTACTTTTTTTATGTATAACAAATGAGTTTTCTGTTTTGCACTCATTAACAGGGACTTTCCAGGTTTCTGCCGCAGCTTTTATCAGCATTTCTCTGATTGCGGCACCTGTTTTTCGTAATAATTCATAACTTCTTTTAAGCGCCGTACTTCCGCCCACAAATTGAGAACCGTATTTTTCTTTATCGGTTACGGCTTGCTCTACGACCACCAAGTTCCAATCGGCATCCAGTTCATCAGCAATTATCATGGGTAATGATGTTCTCACGCCTTGTCCGATTTCAGGGTAGGGAGCAATAACGGTTATAAGATTGTTTTGTGCAATTTTCACATAAACGTTTACATCCGTCCAAACGGCTTCATTTAATAAATTTTTAACGGTATTTCCGGCAGCACTTCTTTTGGTTTCATCGAAACATCCGGGAAGATGAAATCCGGCTATTAAACCGCCTGTTACGAGTGTTGATACTTTTATAAAATCTCTTCTTGTATAGCGCTTTTTCATTTTACACCTCCTTTTTCCGAAGCAAGCATAACGGCAGCTTTAATTTTGGGATATGTCCCGCATCGGCAGATATTTCCTTGCATGGCTTTATCAATTTCTGTTTCTGACGGATGGGCGTTTTTATTCAGAAGTCCGACAGCATTCATAATTTGTCCGGATTGGCAGTAACCGCATTGAGGAACATCAATTTCTTTCCATGCTTCCTGAACAGGATGTGTCCCGTTTTCAGACAGACCTTCTATTGTTGTAATTTCTTTATTTTGAACGGATATTGCCGGAGTAATACAAGATCTCAGGGCAATATTATCGATTAAAACCGTACAAGCTCCGCAAAGTCCTTTTCCGCAAGAATATTTTGTGCCGGTTAATTTTATCTTGTCTCTGATTACCCAAAGCAAAGGTTCGTCTTCCGAAACCTCTACCGAATAGGTTTTTTTGTTTATTTTAAGATTGATTTGCATAAGGTTTTAAATTTTTTGTTCTTATAACAACGAATTTATTACGGAGAAAAAACCACTCAAAAATTTTACCTTCCCATACTCTTATTTACTGATTAAAGTCCCAATCTCATCTCCTTCAATTACTTTTTTCAAATTTCCGACTGTATCCATATCAAAAACATAAATCGGCATATTATTTTGCTGACACATGGTAAATGCCGTTAAATCCATTACTTTTAATTCTTTTTCAATTACTTCATCGAAAGAAATGTTTGTAAATTTTGTAGCATTCGGATCTTTCTCGGGGTCGGCAGTATAAACACCGTCAACACGAGTTCCTTTCAGCAAAGCATCGGCTTCAATTTCCAAAGCTCGCAGTGCGGCACCCGAGTCGGTCGAAAAATACGGATTTCCGGTACCGCCTGTTAACAAAGCGACTTTGCCTTGTTTAAAGGCTTCGATAACTTTTGTTTTGGCATATCGTTCGCCGACGGGTCCCGTATTAAAAGCCGTAAACAATTCAACACCTTGTCCTATGGCATCAAATGCCGAAGCCAAAGCCAGGCCGTTCAAAATCGTTGCCAGCATACCCATATAATCACCTTTTACGCGGTCGAAACC
>JANTGL010000267.1 GCA_024762915.1 Bacteroidales bacterium
AATGAATTTTAATACTTTTGCATAAATTTGAACCGATGACATTAAACGAATTAACAGCCGTTTCTCCCGTTGACGGAAGATACAGAAATAAAACCGACGAATTATCCGATTATTTTTCCGAATATGCCTTAATAAAATATCGCTTACAAGTTGAAGTTGAGTATTTTATTGCTTTGTGTGAAATTCCTTTGCCGCAATTGAAAGATGTTGACAAATCGGTTTTCCGAAAGATCAGAGATTTGGTTCTGAACTTTTCGGAAGACGATGCGCAAAAAATAAAAGACATTGAGAAAGTGACCAATCACGATGTGAAAGCGGTCGAGTATTTTTTGAAAGAAAAATTTGATGTTTTCGGATTAAGCTCATATAAAGAATTTATTCATTTCGGCTTAACTTCACAAGATATTAACAATACCGCATTTCCGATGATGTTGCGCGATGCCGTTGAAACGGTTTACTTGCCTTTTCTGAAAAAATTAACCGAAACATTATTTGAACTTGCCGATAAACATAAAGATGTGCCGATGTTGGCAAGAACGCACGGTCAGCCGGCATCACCAACGAGATTAGGTAAAGAAATTGAAGTTTTTACGGAACGATTGCGTAAACAAATTGCTTATTTGCAGATAATTCCGTATTCGGCAAAATTCGGCGGTGCCACCGGAAATTTTAATGCACATTATGTGGCTTATCCGAAAATTGATTGGGTGAAATTTGCCAATTCATTTGTTAATCATGTTTTGAATTTAGATCGATCGCAAACAACCACACAAATTGAACATTATGATAATTCAGCGGCGATGTTTGATAATTTGAAACGCATCAATACCATTTTAATTGATATGTCGCGTGATTTTTGGACTTATATTTCAATGAATTATTTTAAGCAAAAGATTAACATAAATGAAGTCGGTTCTTCGGCAATGCCGCATAAAGTTAACCCGATAGATTTTGAAAATGCCGAAGGCAATTTGGGTGTTGCCAATGCCATTTACGAACATTTATCGGCAAAATTACCTGTTTCACGTTTGCAAAGAGATTTAACCGACAGCACCGTGATGCGAAATATCGGGATACCGATTGCTTATTCTTTAATTGCATATAAATCATTGCTGAAAGGTTTGAATAAGCTTGAATTGAACGAGCAAGCATTAAAAGATGATTTGCATAAAAATTATGCCGTTGTTGCTGAAGCCGTACAAACTGTTTTGCGTCGCGAAAATTATCCGAACCCGTATGAAGCTTTGAAGCAACTTACCAGAACGAATAAAGAGATAAATGCCGAAACGATTTCTGAGTTTATTAATCAATTGGATGTCAGTGAAAGTGTAAAAGAAGAATTGAGGAAGATTACGCCGGAAAATTATACGGGGATATAAATATTGTCTGAAAGCTTTACTTTACAGTCATTTTGAACTTGTTTCAAAATCTTTTTAGTAAAGATTAAAAGAGATGCTGAAACAAGTTCAGCATGTCAAATCGGATTTTTGGAATTTTTTTCAACTTTTAGTAAGTTATAAAAAAAATAAACTTGAAGACTAATAATACAAATACTATCACCATCTTAACCGTAAGCTTTTTTGCCGTAGCAATGGCATTCCTTGAAACAACGGTTGTTATTTATTTACGGAAATTATATTATCCCGAAGGATTTGCTTTTCCGTTAAAATCTATGGATTTTTTTGTCGGGAAAGTTGAATTTTTTCGAGAACTTGCAACATTGGTAATGATTTTTTCCGTCTCGATTTTAACAGGTAAAACACGGATACAAAAATTTGCCGCTTTTATTTATGTGTTTGCCGTTTGGGATATTTTTTATTATATCTTTCTGTATGTTACTTTGGCTTGGCCTTCTTCATTGTTAACTTGGGATATTTTATTTTTAATACCGGTTATGTGGACGGGACCGGTTATTGCACCGGTTATTAATTCTTTGATGATGATTGTTTTAGCAGCTATTCTTCTGAAAGCCGAAAAAACAGGTTTGCATAAAATTCTGTTAAAACGCGATTGGTGGTTGCTGATTATCGGTTCTGTTATAATCATTGTATCCTATACGGAAGATTTTATTGCTTTTTTATTGAATGATTATGTACCGGCAGAATTATTAAATGTATTATACAGTCCGGAAGTAATTTATAAATCATTAAGCTATGTTCCGAATTCCTTTGCTTGGATAATTTTTGTAATCGGTGCCGGAATGCACTTTGCTGCAATTATTGATATTTATTTTAGGAGTATCAGGAAAAAGTTAAATTAAATTTAAAATTTCTTACTTTTCTTGATAACATCATAAGCTTCTTTAATTTCCTGAAATTTTTCTTCCGCTTTTTGAATGTCGGTTTCGCTTTTTTCGACGTATTTATCGGGATGGTATTTTTTTGCCAGTGTTCGATATACTTTTTTGAGCTGTATTTTTGTTACGGAAGGTGAAACGCCCATAATTCGATATGCTTCATAAGGGAGCATGAATTTTGAGAATTGATTGATTAACTTTTGTCGATTTTGTTCCTCTAAAATCTTGCGTTCTTCTTTAAGTCCTTTCTTTACAAATGATTGTTTAATCTTTTCAAAAATATTCTTCTGAATTTTTAATTTTCTGATAAAATTAAGAATAATTGTTTCTTCTTCAATTGTTAAAACTGTATCAATACCTGCTATTTTAAGTAAAATGTAGGTTAAATACAATCTTGTTTTATGAGTTTTATTTTGAATGTATAAAAATGAGATATTACTGTTGTATTTCTTTGACTTTATTCGATTATATAATTTGCTTATTTTAGAAACGGAATATTTAGGGAAAGTTTTTAATAAAGTATTTTTAGTTTCGTCAGGTGAATATTTTAATTCTTCAAGAAAAAGACAAGTGATTTTTACTATTTCATCTTCAGTATTTGTAAAAATTGTTTTTCTGTTTTTTATGAAATAAAAAATAAGGATAAACAAAAGAGGTATAAAAACAACAGAGAGGGCTATAATTACGGTATCTTTTTCGTTAACATGAATATTGTATTTTTCTATAATATTATCAATTATTATTTTAAAGAAAACAAAAAATGCAATTATTGAATATATAATAAGATATATAAGTACATTTTTTAAAAACTTTTTTAATTTTTTATTTTTCATTTAAATCCTTTGCTTTTTTTATAATATCATACGCTTCTTTAATTTCCTGAAATTTTTCTTCTGCTTTTTGAATGTCGGTTTCGCTTTTTCCGACGTATTTATCAGGATGGTATTTTTTTGCCAATGTTCTGTATGCTTTTTTTAGTTGTGCTTTTGTTACGGAAGGTGAAACACCCATAATTCGATATGCTTCATAAGGTAATAAAAAATTTAAGAATTGTTTGTTGAATTTTTTTCGTTCCTGTTCGCGTTTTATTTCTTCTTCGTCAGTTAATCCTTTTTTAACATAAATATTTTTTACGGTTTCGAATGTTTGTTTAGGAATACGCAGTAATTTGCTGATATTCAATATATAGTCACTTTCTTCTTTATTTAATGATCTGTCAAATGAGGCAATATTAAACAATGAATAAAGAATGAAAATTTTTGTTCGTGTTTCAACCGGTTTTAATTTTAAACATAAATTTTCAACCCGAATGGTTTTATCTTTATAGCGATTGTATAATCTTATTATTTGTTTCTCGGAATACGATTTAAAAATGCTTTTCAGCAAACTTATTTTTTTTTCATCATCAGTTTCTTTATAATCCAAAAAAGCCAGCATCAGCAGAAAGATATATCGGTCAATTTCCCCGAAAACCTCACCGAAACGTCTTCTGAAATAATATTGAAATAAAAAAACAGCCAAAGTAGTTAAACTTAATGTGAAGATATATTGCCCATGCAAAATGCCTGTTGTATCATAAGGTTTTATAACAACAAACAGAGTTGAAAAGAAGATGACACTGATAATAAAAACAAAAGAGCTGTATCGCACGATAAATAGTTTACAAAGCTTAAAAATATAAATGATAATCAGATGCAGTATTAATATTGGCTAAAATCTTTTCATCATCG
>JANTGL010000268.1 GCA_024762915.1 Bacteroidales bacterium
TCTTTATAATTATTTTCGGGATAAGCATCCGGTGTTGTTTCCGTATCTAAATATATTTTTTGTATTCCTTTTGAAGAAATTGATATTTTTATCTTCTCTTCTCCGTTATCCCAAACATTCATTTTAAAATCAAACTGCTTTTTTTTACCGTTCTTATACACAGCTATTAGGTGGACAGGAACAGGAAACCCCGTTTTATTCTTTATAATAACATCAATTTTATCTTTTAAGGAAGTATCAATTTTATAAATGCTCAAATCGGCATAGCCCAATTCAAAAAACCACGGTTTCCAGAACCAAGCCAGGTCTTCGCCGGCAACTTCGTTAAAGGTAAAGAAAAAATCAAAAGGCATCGGATGTTTGCCGTTCCATCGTTTTGTAAACAAATTCAGACTTCTTGCAAATTTTTCTTTACCAAGATAATTGTAAAGCAGATAAAATGCCGTTGAAGGTCTGTTATAGGAATGAAACCGGTAGGCATAGCGTCCGACATTGTTGGTGTTAATCATCATCGGTACATCATTATATGTTCCTGCCGAATGATTGTATGCGGCTATATTTCGTTTAAATAATACATAATCTTTATCATCGGTATATTTTTCCACAATAAATTGCGGGAAGAATGTAATTAAACCTTCGTCCATCCATGCATATTTCTGTTCGTTCAATCCGTTGTAAAACGGAAAATAAGAATGGCCGATTTCGTGTGCCGTTAAATAAATGGTAGAACTCAAACTACGAGCTTCGCCGCAATTGGTCATACCCGGAAATTCCATACCGCCGCCACCGTTAAAATCGGTAACTTGTGGGTAAGGGTAGGGAACACCGGGAATTTCTTCCGTAAAAAATTGAAGGGTTTTATGTGCAATATCGACAATTTGTTTAAAATATTCTGATGTCGGTTTGTAAACAGTATTTATCGATACTCTGCGGTTTCCTGATTTGATGCTTGTCGCATCCCAATAATACGTTCGGCTCATTCCGAAAGCAAAATCGGGTGTTTGTTGCGATTTGAATTTCCAGGTATGAAAAACTCCGGGTTTCATTATTTTTCCTTCTTTTCTGTCTTCTTCGGTAATGATGTGAATGATTTTATCCGTTTTTGTTGACTTTCCAAATCTATCAATGTATTTTTCTGTATATAAGTCGTTTATGTTTTGTAAAACACCGGTTGCCCAAATTTGATAATCGCCCGGAACAGTAATTTCAACATCAAAATCTCCGAAATCATTATAAAATTCCTGATTTCCTGAATGTCCGTGCGTATTCCAACCGACAATATCATCATAAACGGCAACTTTCGGGTACCAATAAGCCACAAAAAAGTTATCTTTTTCATAGGTTCCCATTCGTATCGGAACGGTGCCGGGGAACGTAAATTCCCATTCAATTTCAATTTTTGCAGAAGTTTTCGGATTAATGATTTCCGGTAAATTTATTCTTAAAATTGATTGTCGATTTGAAACTGCATCGGATTTAACATCAATTTCTTTTCCGTTAAAAACAATTTTTTTAATCTTCACTCCGTCAGTAATATCAACCGGACCGATGTCCCAATCGCGAAAATTTCCTTTTTTAAAAATATCCTGATACAAATTAAAATACATTTGTTTTAAGGTATCCGGACTGTTATTCGTATAGGTAATTATTTCATCTCCCGATAATAATCTTGTTTCAGGATTAAATTCAGCTTTTATTTTATAATCCGTTTTATTGACAAAATAATTTTTTCCGGGTTCTCCGGTGTAGGAACGAGTTCCTTTTTTGTATGCTTGCCGGATTTCTTTTTGCATAAATAAATCCGAAGTTTTAAGTTGAGCATAAGAAACTGTTGCTAAGAAAGCAGCAAGGATTGAAAAAATTACTTTTTTTATCATTTTATTAAAATTTAACAGATTGATAACAAAGTTGCGAAATTATTTTAAATTTCGATAAGAAAATCTACATATTCATTCTTATATCACACAAATTGCATAATTTATATACAATATATGTCCTTTTGTCAAAGAAAATTCATCAAATATAATTTTAATGAAAAAACATATCCGGATAATTCTATATTTGCGGTTTTTAATTTAAAAATTTAAAATTTATGAAAAATTATTCAGTTTTTATTTTGGTTTTGTCGATTTTATTCGGCTTAAATTCGTGTAAAAAAGATGAATTTCATCTCGGGAAAAAGAAATTTGAGGAAATTCAGGAATGGACTTATAAACTTCCTTATTCATCGGATTATACCGGTGATTACAGGATTGTTCCTGCTGTTGACGAAAATGATAATATTTATTTTTTTTCCGGAGACAACGGCGTTAATGATATTATTTCGTTGGATTCAAACGGAACTGCTCGTTGGCAAATTACTGCCGACGGTGATATTTCGAGCAGAATTGCTTATAATAACGATAAAATCTTTTTTTATACTTATGATGAAAATGTTCCTTGTTATTATTTTAACTGTTATGATGCTCAAAACGGAAGTTCTTTATGGTCGACACAAATTTTTTCGGAAGGTTTAGCTTTTGCTTTAACAGATGACGGTATTATTCTGGAAAATAATTTTAATCAAAATGATAATGACCGTGTTTGTAAATATGATTACAACGGAAATCTGTTATATTCTGAAAAAATTAACGATAACGGAAACGGTGAATTTGTAGCTGTTACTTGTTCCGGAAACGAGGTTTATTTATTGGGGGAATTCGGTAATACTTCCGTTGCAAAGCTTTGGAAATTTTCTGATAACGGTTCCGGATTTACTTTTAATTGGACTATTGACACAAATGAAGATAATATTGTTGCCGATATTGCCATAAATAAAAACGAGGATGTCTATTTAATTACTGATCAATATTTGTATTCAATTTCAAATTCGGGAGCAATAAATTGGAAAACCGCCGATGTTTCGGAAGATATTAATGCTGCCGGAATCAGAAAAAATATTACTATAACGGATTCTTCTTTTATTTTAGCTTCAAGCGGTTCGACTATGTACAAATTCAGTCCTGCAGGAATAGTCTCATGGGATGTTGAAAATCAGGATATAGCATATAAAGATTACAATAATGCACCGATTATCGGAAAAAATAATATTTATTATACTGTTGAAAGCGGAGGAAGTTTGGGTGACGGCGTTCGTGCAATAAATTCTGACGGCAGTTATTTTTGGTATTCCGTTTTACCGGAAGGAAATGAATATGCTTCAATGCTGCACAACGGAAATATGGTTTTTGTTTATAAAGGTAATGTGTATTGTATAAAAACAGAAGCAGGGGGATTAAGCAATCTTTCGCCTTGGCCGAAAATTTATTACGATTACGGAAATACTTGTAATCAAAAGTGATATGTTTTTAGTTTAAAATTTCAATATATTGATGCCTCGTTGTTTCGAGGTATTTTTTATTCGATTAAAATTGTTAAAGCCATCGCAAATCCGATTGAAGCCGGTGTATGTTTTGTTTTGAATTGATAGGGAAAATTTAATACCAAAATGAAGTTCTTTGCTTTTTCAACGGTTATTCCCGAATTGATTGTAAAATAATTTTCTCGAGTATTTAAAATATGATGATTTTCATATTGTAATCCGGTAATAAGCTGAAATCCGTCAAATACAAAATATCCGATTTCGGAATTAAAAAAGGAATTAAAATCTATTTTATCGGCTTCAAAATGATTTTGAAACTGTCCGGAAAAATCCATACTCATTTTATCGTTAAACCGGAAACCGGATGTTATTCCGCCGGCATATGTAGTGAAAAAAGAACTGAATTTTACCTCTTTTGAGTTATTAACAATTAATGCGTTCTCAATACCGGCAATTATACCGAGCGACAGGTTGTTAAAATCAAAAGCGTGATATTTTATTCCCCAATTGAGGGTATTCAAATTTAAAGGAACAAAAATACCGATTTCTGTTTTGGAATTTAATCCGTATGTAAAGCGAAATCCGAAATCGGAATTTGTTATTAAACTGTCGTTTTTTGAAACGGTAAATCCGAAAGACGGTTCAAATTCTATTTTATTTGCCGG
>JANTGL010000269.1 GCA_024762915.1 Bacteroidales bacterium
ATAAATTTATTTTTGTGAAATATAATCTGATATGCTAAATAATTTTGAACTAAAAGAATTTTTGGAAGAAAAATATAACTTATACAATCGTCCTTCATTTATTGAAAGTGACCCGATACAAATCCCGCATCAATTCACGAAAAAAAAAGAAGATATTGAAATTGCTGCTTTTCTGACAAGTACAATTGCGTGGGGTAAAAGAAGTATGATTATCAAAAATGCCGAAAAAATGATTGCTTTTATGCAAAACAATCCTTATGAATTCTTATTAAACGAAAAAATAAGTCTTTCGGATGTTCAAAATATCGGTCACAGAACGTTTAAACCGGAAGATTTTTTTTATTTTTTGCAATCATTAAAAAACATATACAAAAATCACGGAGGCTTAGAAGAAGTTTTTAAAAAAGGTTATAAAACCAATAATTCTGTTTTTTCGGCTATTCATTTTTTCAGAACGATTTTCTTTGAATTACAACACGAACAAAGAACAGAAAAGCACATCGCAAATGTTGCAAAAAACTCCGCTGCAAAACGCTTCAATTTATTTTTAATGTGGATGATCAGAAATGACAACAGAGGCGTGCATTTCGGAATATGGAACAAAATACCCGTTTCGGAATTGATGATCCCTTTAGATGTACATTCCGGGAATACGGCAAGAGCATTGGGTTTGTTCAGCAGAAAGCAAAATGATAAAAAAGCAGTTGAAGAACTAACTCGGAATTTAAAAGAATTTGACCCGAGTGACCCGGTAAAATATGATTTTGCATTATTCGGATTAGGCGTTTTTGAAGGATTTAAATGAAAATTAAAAATAATCAAGCGGATTTAAATAAAACATTTTTTACCATCCTTGTTTATCATTGTCAATTCTCCACGGATAAGGAATTAATGTAATAATTGAATAATGTAAATGCGGAGCTTTACCGGCTGCATTTCCGGATGTACCGACAGAACCGATTGAAGTCCCTCTTTTTACAAGCTTAGAACCGGAAGTTTTAATATTATTAAGATGAGCATAATAATGTACTCTCCATTTCGGACCTAAAATTAAAATAACATTACCGCCTAAATTAATTTCTCCTGAATATAAAACTATTCCGTTTACAGAAGAAATGACATTTGTTCCTTCCTTTGCAAAAACATCAACCCCTTTATGAGTGACTGATTTACCCCAAGGATAATACCAAAATGTTTTAGGGTTCCAATCATTTTTATCAACTCCTTCAACGGGTATTATCAAATTTTGAGGTATCAATAATCCTATTAGTGAAATTATAAGAAAAATTAATAAAATTTTTCGTCTAAATTTTTTCTTCATTTTATTGTTTTAATAAAATTTGTACTGCAACATACGGACTTAATTTTCCGGATAAAACATCTTTTTCAAGTTTTTTTAAATTATTTTTTACCTCCGAATTATTATAAAACTTGCTTTTTAATTCTTCATTAATGGTTTCATACATTCTGTAAATCGCTTGTTTATTTCTTTTTTCAAAAAAATAATTATTCTCTTTTGTAAATTTAAAATAATCATTCAATAAATCATCAATTTCAGGAATACCGTTTCCGGTTTCGGCAGATGCCGTAACAACTTTCGGATTCCAACCCGATTCGGCAGGCGGGAAAAGATGCAGAGCATTTTGATATTCGGCTTTTGCACGCGTTGCTTTTTTGAGATTATCACCATCCGCTTTATTAATAACAATTAAATCAGCCATTTCCATAATTCCCCTTTTTATACCTTGTAATTCGTCACCGGCACCGGCAAGCATCAGAAGCATAAAAAAATCAGTCATAGAACTGACTGCAATTTCGGACTGCCCCACTCCTACTGTTTCAATAAAAATGGTATCAAAGCCGGCAGCTTCACACAAAATAATTGTTTCAGCCGTTTTACGTGCAACACCGCCCAACGAACCGGCAGAAGGAGATGGTCTTATAAAGGCATTTTTTTCGGCACTTAATCTCTCCATTCTGGTTTTGTCTCCGAGAATACTTCCTTTTGAACGTTTGCTTGACGGATCAATAGCCAAAACAGCTATTTTTTTTCCTTTGCTAATCAATCGCATTCCGAATGCTTCAATAAAGGTGCTTTTTCCGACACCCGGCACACCGGTTATCCCTATTCTTACAGAGTTTTCGCTTAAAGGTAAACACTTTGAAATGATTTCTTGTGCAACAGTTTGATGTTCTTCTTTCGAACTTTCGATTAATGTTATTGCTTGACTTAAAATAGTAATATTTCCCTTTTTAATTCCTTGAATATAAAATTCAGGAGATTTAAATTTCTTTTTTACTTTCCTAAATTCTGAAACAGACTTTTCATCGGTTGATGTAATATTATCAACGCCTTTTTTTAGGGAAAGTGCGGATTTTGTTTTTTTTGGCATTATAATAATTTCAATTATCTTAACAAAATTAGTAAAATTTAAGGATAAAAAAAAGCTGCTTTTTCAAGCAGCTTTTTTTTATATAACATTCTGAATTATTTTACAATAATTTTCCTGGTTACAGTTTGGTTATTCGAAGAAATCGAAACTAAATATACTCCTTGAGCTAAATTACTTAAATCAAATTTAAATGAATTCGAATTTGGAAAAACGTCACTTATACTTTTTCCGGTTAAATCAGTAATCATAATATGATTTAAACGGTTATCGGAAACAACAGTAAAAATATCAGTTACAGGATTCGGATAGGTCATTATACCTGATTGAATATCGTTAATACCCGTATTAACGTCAAGGGTTACAGGAATTTCAACATATTCGGAAGTTTGATCATTTGATGCTACAACAATATTTGCATTATAAGATCCGTTTGACAAACCGGTTAAATCAAATGAAACGGTTATTG
The DNA here is from genome assembly GCA_024762915.1 of Bacteroidales bacterium. GTDB lineage: Bacteria > Bacteroidota > Bacteroidia > Bacteroidales > JAADGE01 > JAADGE01. The sequence continues at coordinate 2,860 of JANTGL010000269.1, forward strand.
TTTCTGAAGAGTTACCTGAAACAGTTCCGGACGATGAACCTAATGATAACCATTTTGTTATCGCAGAACCGGTTAAATTTCCTACTATAAAGATATTTGCATCTGTAGCAGGATTCATTTCACTCCATCCCGGACCAATTGATAACCAGTTCACACCTGACACTCTGGGTCCTTCGTCAATACCGATCGGGAAATTACCGTCTCCCGTATCATTACATTGATAACCCAACCATAAAGAATTTCCGTCAATATAGAGAGGTGTAGAAAGTGAGATTAAATTTTGACTTTGTTCTCCTGAAGGAGTAAAAGGAACATCTTCAATAATAGTACCCGGACCGGGAACAGTTGTTGAACCTCTTCCCCAAACTTTCATAGAAGTACTTGAAGCACCGGGTAAATTCCATATCCCTACAAGAACATTAGTTAGTTCCATTCCTATATAATCAGCTAAATCTGTAGTTGAAAAATAAGTTGCCGCTTTAACAGTTAGCGGATTTGCATACCCGACACCTCCTGCTAAACTTCCGTTGACATGAGTTAAACTAACATCTTTTTCTTTTGTTCCTGTATTTGATAAAATTACATTTTTACTTTCATTACTTACATTCTTTTTGGAACTTTGAGGATAAGTTACATAGACTGAATAATTTAAATCTTGGTCACCTGTATTAGAGATATCAAATGTTTCATCTGCAGTTCCGTTTGAGGAGATATTAGTAACACTCACACCAACTTCCGGAGGATTTGATCCTTGAACTGTTTGAATATATTCTACATCATCAAAATACATTTTAGGAGTTTCACCCGAACTTTGTTCAACACCGGCATAAAAGTCAATACCTCCTAACTGCAACAAACCGGCAGTTCCGTCAGCTTGTTGACTGAAAGGCCAAGAATGTGCCTGAATACCATTTATAGACATTGTAGCTAAATCGGCATCTAAATCTACTGTTGTAGTAACTAAAAACCAAGTATCCTTCGGATATGAGAATGTATGATCTCCGTTTTGAACTAATCTGCCCGTACCGTCTTCATGAAAATAAATTTCAACAGCCCATTCATTCCCGGGAGCTTCATACTTTTGAAAATTAAAATATCCGGCATAACCTGTTTCAACATAA
>JANTGL010000270.1 GCA_024762915.1 Bacteroidales bacterium
AGGATATAAACTGGGACATTTTGAAATCGGTAAAAAAAGTTGAGAAATTTGATTCAAAATCATTTGCTTTTTCACCTCAATTTCAGTTAAATGATGAGATTCTGAAATTAAACGGTCAAAAAATCAGTATTAAAGGTTTTTTTAAGAGAGAAACACACAATAATCATTCAGATTTTATTCTTACGGAAACGGTTACGGATGTGTGTTTTATGTGTGACCATGATGAACATTATAATTTGATAAGATTAATTCCTGAAACAGATGCAAAACCTTTTTTTGACAAGTTAAAAAATGATACAATGATTCAAGTCTCCGGTATTTTTAAACTTAATCAAACATTTAATGCACATTCAATTTTTTTATTGAAAGATGCACAACCGGAAAATATTTTAAACCCTAACTACTAATGTTTTTATTAACCATATTGCAACAAGCGCTAACCATAACAATATTTGTTTTGGTAATGATGATCGTCATTGAATATATTACGATTCAATACAAGGGGAAATCAAATAACCGTTTTCCTTCTAATCCGTTTATTCAAATATTATTTGCTGTTTTTATGGGTTTGATTCCCGGATGTTTGGGGACTTATGCCGTTGTTTCATTATACATTCACGGTTCCATAAGTTTAGCGGCATTAACAGCAGCATTTGTGGCAACTTCAGGAGACGAAGCCTTTATTATGTTTTCAATGATTCCCGGAACAGCTTTAAAATTAATGGTTATCATTTTGATAATTGCCGTTATTGTAGGAATTATAACACATTATATATCAAAGGGGAAGATGTATGGCGGAAAATCTGCACACCATCAATTTATTCATTCGGAAGAGCCGAAATGCCGGTCTCATAATTTTAAAATATTGCCGAAGCAATTGATACATATGATTTGGCAGAGAGCCGTAATAATAGTTTTCGGCTTAGGTTTTTTAGGTATCTTAATTTTTTTCGGAGATGCTCATGAACACGGATTTCATTTTATTCAACAAGCAGAAAACCATTCGGAACATAGCGGTTGGGGATGGGAACAAATCATTTTTTTTATTGTAACAATCATCGGTTTATTTATTGCTTTAACAGTTACTGATCACTTTTTGAAAAAACATTTATGGGCTCATGTAATAAAAAAGCACTTTTTGAGGTTATTACTTTGGACTTTTGCAACTTTTTTCGTTCTGCATTTTTTAAATGAATATGTTGATCTGAAGGAACTGATAAAAGGAAATGTATACATTGTTCTGTTTATTGCTGCCTTAATCGGTATGATTCCGGAAAGCGGACCCCATATTATTTTCATCAGTATGTTCGCAACAGGTTTAATTCCGTTTCCGGTTTTATTAACAAATTCAATCGTTCAGGACGGACACGGTTCCATCCCTTTATTAGCGGAATCAGGAAAAAGTTTTATTGTTGTGAAACTGATTAATTTTGTATCAGGTTTATTATTCGGTTATTTATTATTATTTTTAACTTAAATTTATTAAAAAAGAAATCATGAAAAAGTATCTTATTTTATTATTAATTCCTTTGGTTTTTGCATGCGGCAAAAGCAAGGAAGAAATTCGTTTGGAAAAACAAGTTGACAGTTTAAAAAGTATTACGTCAGAAGATCAAGAATCTATTACTTCGTATTTAAAAACCTTTAATGAAATTCAAGAAAATATAAATACCATTAAAGAAAAAGAAAATATTATAACGACTAAAACAGTTGGTGATAATGAGCTGGAAGATACTGATGTAGAGGCTATTAATAATGACATTTTGGCTATTTACGAAATGATGCAGGAAAACAAAAAGAAGCTTGTGTATTTAAGATCAAAATTAAATAAAACAAATTCAAAAAATTCCGAACTAAAAAGAACGATTAAACTGTTAAATGACAATATTGTTCAAAAGGATTTAGAAATGACTGATTTGAGAACGAAATTGGAACAAAAGAACATTGATATTTCGGGATTAAATGCCAAAATTGATTCCTTGAATCAAAATTTTAATGAACTTACTTTAGAAAATGAAAGTAAAGATGTAATCATAGAGTCACAAGAAACGCAAATGAATACGGCATTTTATATAATTGACAGTAAGAAAAATTTAAAAAGTAAAGGGATTTTAGAAACCGACGGCGGATTTATCGGTATCGGGAGCAATACAAAAGTAAAACTTAAAGAATCAGAATTTAAACAAATTGACATCAGGGACAGTATTGAATTTTCTTTAAATAATGCTAAAAAGGTTCAGCTGATTACGGATCATCCTGACGGATCATTCAGATTTGAAAAAGCAACAAACGGGAATTATGAGAAATTAGTAGTAACCAATCCGGATGAATTTTGGAAAATGTCAAAATATTTGGTAATTTCCGTAAAATAATTACTGATTGATACGATGACTCAAAGTCATCGTATCATTTTTATTCATTAAATTTTTTTTATACATTAAAGATTGCCCAAATAAGATAAGCTGCATAAAGAAAAATTAAAAAACTTCCGAAAACTTTACCGACTTTCCATCTGTTAATCATAAAAAAGAAAAGTACAATCAGAATGGATGCCAATAAAAAATAAACGGATTCTTCTATATTTTCTGCATGAATTGATACCGTTCCGCCGGTAAAAAAGATAATTAAAAGAAACGGCAAACCCAGTCCGATTAAGATATCAAAGATATTGGAACCTACGGCATTACTGATTGCCATCCCGCCTCTGCCTTGTTTGGAAACAATAAGCGAAGAAATTAAATCAGGAACAGAAGTCCCTGCTGCAAGAACGGTTAACGCAATAATTGTTTCCGAAATTTCGGCGATTCGAGCAATTTGAACGGCACTTTCTACTAATAACCAACTGATTCCGGCAATAAAAATAATTGAAATAAAAAATACGGGGATATGATATTTAATCGGCGGAAAAAATAAGTTAATCACATAATCAATCGGCTTTACAAGTTTTTGAAAGAATGTTTTTTCGGGTTTAGAGTTGCTTTTTTTGATTTCCGTAATTACATCATCATCAGGATCTTTATAGTTAAATATTTTTCGCCATTTTACGACAAGCAAGACATAAATCACATAAATCCCGATTAATAATACGGATTCCGAATAAGTTACTTTTCCGTCAATTAATGTGAAAAGCAGTAAAATAACGGCGACAGCATAGAAGAATAAGTCACGTAAAACAGCCTGTTTGGCAATTACGGCTTTTCGAACAAATGCTGAAGCTCCTATAATTGCCAATAAATTAAATAAAGCCGAACCGACGATATTTCCGATACCTACAGCTTCATGGTCGCCGGGACGAAAAACTGCAAATAACGCAACAAATAATTCGGGAGCACTTGAGCCGACAGCCATTAAAGTAGCACCGGCTGCATCGTTTGACATTTTTAGTTTTACTGCAATTTGATCTAAAGCTGCCACAAAGTAATCATCAACAACTTTTGCCAATACATAAAATGAAAGCACTAAAATAAAGATGTAGAAAAAAAGCATAAAAATAATTATTCGGGTTCACAAACTTTAATATCTTAAAACTTCGGATCTTAATCAAATTGTTTAATAATTCCGGTTATTTCCGCCACTTTTTCATTGAGTAAATTGTGTGATTTTGCTTCAACCAACATTCTTAAGTAAGGTTCCGTGTTTGAGGGTCGGATGTTAAACCACCAATCGTCATATTCTACACGATATCCGTCAAAATCATAAAAAGCCGTTGGTTTTTCATTATTCAAATAAAAATCTTTTACGGCATCCATAGCTTCTTTTTTCTTTTCAAGTTTGAAATTAATTTCACCTGAATTACTATAAGCGGCAATTTTTGAAATCATTTCCGAAACACGAATTCCTTTTTTCTTATTTTCTG
>JANTGL010000271.1 GCA_024762915.1 Bacteroidales bacterium
ATCAATTTGAGTAAAAGCAGGCATTAATTTTATTTCGGATTGCAATAATTTATTCGGTGATTTAAGGTAAATTTTCAAATACTCAACAGCTTTATAGGGCTTTTTAAGGTACGAATAGCATTCGGCAATTTTCAGAGCTGCTGTTTTATTCTTTAATTTAAAAGCCGTGTTATAATTTTCCAATGCATCTTCAAACTGATTCAATTCAAAATAAGAATCTCCGGCAAGCAAATAAAATTCTGCATCATTTAAAAGTTGCAAATTCGTTTGATTCAAAAGAGATAATACCTTATCATATTGTTTTTGTGAATAATTCGAAAATGCCTTTTGATATAAATTATTTTCAATTGTTTGACTTTTGGCAACAAAACCTGAAAATATTATAATTATTGATATAACTATTTGCCTTATCATCGTCATTTTATTGTTTTTTTGTATTTCCGTCGTTAGCAAAAATTCGTATTAATCCGGCTATATTTCTGACTTCAAGCCCTGACAATCTTCGTTCATAAACATCACATACATAATAATATACTCCGTCGGAGACCGGCTTTCCCGATTGCATGTCTTTGCCGTCCCAATTGATATCCGGATCTTCCGTTTTAAATACTTCATTCCCCCAACGGTTATAAATTGTCATATTAATTTTTTCAACAAATTTATAAGGAAAAGGTTTAAAAATATCATTTTTTCCGTCACCGTTCGGAGTAAATACATTCGGAAGATCGTAATATTCACAATTATCAATACATACTCGTACCAAATCTTCCGGAGGAATAAAATTTCCGGCAGAATCCTGAGCAGACACAACATAACAAGCACCCAAAGATTCTTCCGGAGAGTGAATGTATGTTCTTACGGTATTATCTTTAACCGTATCAATTAATTGAAAGCCGCCGGCAATCGTATCGGAATAAAAAATTAAAAAATTATCAATATCGGGAGCACATTCGGTATCGATCGTCCAATTTAAATAATTTTGGAACAAATCACAATCCGTTGATAATGTCAAATTCACGGGACACGGAGGTATCGTATCCTGAGGTGATACACAAATTTCCTGAGAATAATTTATTAAGGGTTTCGGAATAAAATTCAAGCCGTATTGTCCGTAACTTTTCACTTTATACCAATAATTTGAATCGTTACTTAAGCCCTTATCGGTATATTGAGTTCCGATAAAAGAAGTAACCGAATCATAAGGCAACACATTCGGATTACAATCCGAATCCGATTTTTTTCTGTACAAAACAAACAAATAATTATTCCAAGGCGTAAAATCATTTACTTTTATTGTCATTCGTTTATCACCGGGAATACCTTCTATAAACAGGGAAGAACTGTGAGAATTACTTCCGATAAGATCCCAATCACTTCCGTTTTGGTTATACAAGCCTATTTCGTACGATTTAGCATCTTTTTTTGAATCAATAAGTGTGTCAATAAAAGTTGTATCCGTAATACCGGGAACATCAATCGGATTTGAAAAATTTTCCCATATTTGTCCGCCGACAGATTTAATAATGTATTTATAAGGTCCCGGATAAATCCCCGTATCAAATTCTGTCGGTTGCATCCATGTAAGATGAATACTGCCGTTTTGTTCATCCGTATTTGAAACGCTTGTTTCAGTAATTATCGGTGCTGCTTTGATAAGTTCGGTACAAACTTCTTCAGAAACATAACTTTCAGCTCCGTCAGCAAAAACTGCCGTTATTCTGTAACACCAATTATAACCTTGAGGCAAACCGTAACCGTTAAAATCGTCTTCAAAACTTGTTACTCCCGAATTATTGATAATTCCGGCAAGTAAATATCCTGAACCCGCAGGAATGCCGGTTTCGCAATCTGCCGGAGTATAAGAAAAAGGTTCATTTTTTCGGTATACTTTAAATCCGGTTGCATTACTGCATTGATAGGTATCCCAATTTAATATAACCGAATTCGAAGTGGGAGTTGCAATTAAATTTTGCGGTGCCGGAGCTGCTACTTCAATCATTACATTTTCGTATGCCGTCAGTCCGACTTCCGGATTAATATCCTCTGCTCTGAAAAGGGCACTATAGGGTTGATTCCTAACATGATCACAAAGCGTTTCCCAATGGAATGAAGCCGTTAACGGTGTAGCTCCGGTTGTTTCGGGAAAACTTGCCGGACTGTTACTGAAATTAAATATACCTCCTGAAGCCGTGAGAGTAATATCATCTCCGTCAGGATCGGTTGCCGTCACTTCAAAATCAAGCGTATCTCCGGCAGTTACACAATAATCAGGAAGATTTAATATAACCGGAGGATGATTATCGGTTTCCTGAACTTCAATTTGCATATCACGTTCAATTTCACCGATTTTAATACCGTTACGCCATTCTTCAATCAACATGGCAACATTATATTCACCCACTTGCATCGGTGAATCCCAAACAAAATCACCCGTAATCGCATCCACATAAAGTGTATTACTTGCTGCAGGAAAAGTAAATCCGGGAATCGGTAATCCGTTATCACCGAGACATTCGGTAATTTTATAGGATAAGCTGTCACCGTCCGGATCATACGCATTCGGATTATGGATAAAAATCTGATTCAGAGCTGCTTTATCAACAGGCGGATTTAATAAAACGGGCGTATTATTTGCACCGATATCGGGATCAATTTTTAAAGTCGTTTTAATCGTAAATTTAACGGTAACGGATTCGGGTATATTTATAATTCCTCGATTTCTGTTCGGATCCGTCATAACAATTTGATAAACTCCGGCACCGGGAAACGTATGATTCATTACATAAGTATTTTTTTGAATGTCATCAGGAAGGTATTGAATATCAATACGCGGAATCTCAGAATTTGTATCATCGCCCCATTGCATGGTTAAAAAATTTCTGGATTCGTTAGCAGCACTCGGTGTATATGTATATGTTATTAATGTAATTTTATAAGTATTTCCGGAAACATGGGTATAGGTAATTTCTCCGGCACGGTTATGCGTTGCCCAAGTATTAAGAACAATGAATGTAAAGAAGATATAAAGTATTATTTTTTTCATTTTATATTGAAATAAAATCTTGTGAAATATAAGCTATTTAACAACAAATTGCAAGTCTGTATCGCTTTTTTCAAACTTTTTTGCTTCCTGAAAATCTTTGACCGTAAAAATAAACAAATTCTTCTGATCAGTGTACAAATCATTCATTAATGTGTTTCTGATTAAAACTTTTCTCGGCTTCTTACTTTTTAATGAATAATAAATCCACGTTGCTTTATCATTCTCATTTACGGTAATTTTTTGCAGTTCGGACTTTTTAGTGACCGCTTTTTTATCGAAAATAACAAGGAAATTCTTTTTTATATACTTGTCAATAAATCTGTTACAATCTTTTAATTGATTTTCTTTTCCGAGATTAAGAACAACATTGTAATTTTTATCAACAATCTTCTCAAAATCATCGGTAAATAATTTTATTGAAATATCAAATGCTTCGGTTTTATCATTATATTCCATATTAACAACCGAAAAATGTACCGGATGAAGTTTATCTTCGGAATACCTTCCGAAAGTTAAAAAAAGTAATATAAAATAAATAATTTTCATATTTTTTCTTGAAAAAATAGTTTCTGTCTGAAAATGTATGACAGTCATTCTGAAAATACTTTTAACAAAGATACTGAAACAAGTTCAGTATGACAAAAGAGGTTTGTGACGGTACATTATTATTATGTCGGCTAAACTTGAATATTATTATTGGCATAACAATAAGCACACATTGCTTTGCAAGTATTATATTCGCCGATATCTTTGCTTTCGATACATTGACATTCTTTTCGTTGTCCTTTATCTTTTAAATTCTTTTTTG
>JANTGL010000272.1 GCA_024762915.1 Bacteroidales bacterium
CAAGAGCTTTTGCAAACCGAAACCGGCAGAAAAAAAACAAGTTATTTTCTTGGGAATAATTTAAGCGATGCCATTACTTATGAAAGTCCGAATACAGGATTGTTTCTCGGAAAAATTAAAGAACTGACAAAAACAGGATTTATTTTCGATTGCGATTTTGATCTGCATAACGATTTCAGAATTCGCATAAAACATCCGAAAAAAGATGAACAAGTAAATTTGAAAGTTCGTGAATTTACACAAACCGGAAAAACGGTTACTGTTGTTACCGAAGGAAAATTTCCGCTCAACGGCAGTGTATTTTTATCCGGAATTATCGAAAAGAAATTTTCATCAAAATTACCTGAAACAAAAAACAATATTCGTTTCGGTTTGCCTTACGGAAAGAAAAAAAATATCATCAAATCCTTTGAAAAAGAAAACCGTAAAACTAATTACTCTTTATTTGTAAGAATAGATAACTTGCAATGGATGAGAAAAATACGCTTTGATGAAATTGACAATATTATTTTTTCATTTACCTTAAAAGATTTTGATAATTTGGATGCCGGAGCAAATTTAATTCAGAAATTTAAGCATAAAATTTGGATTGAATTTCCGCATTTTATTCCGGAAGGAAAAATTGAACATTATAAAAAATCAGCAAGTAAATTTACCGAAAAAGGTTTGAATAAATTCTTTTTAAGTCATATTTCGCAGAAGTTGCTTCTGCCGAAAAAAGCACTGTTTGCAGGAAATGAAAATATGTATGCCTACAATGATGCAGCAATTGATTTTTTCCGTTCCGAAGGTGCAAAATTAATTTCATATCCGGTTGAAAATGATGAGGAAAATATTTTCAGTTATCAAAATAAAAGCGGAATAATGCCGGTATATTTTTATCCGCGACTGTTTATTTCGCGTATGCCGATAAAGATTAATGAAGAGGAGCATTTTAAAGATGACTTGAATAATACCTATCATAAAATTGTGCGTGACGGCATTACTTATACGGTTCCGGAAATTCCGGTTTCGTTTCTTCAATATGTTTCAAAATTTAAGAAACACGGCTTTAAAAATTTCCTGATTGATTTAAGTTTTGAGAAACCGTCCGGCAACCGAATTAACACATTAATAAAACGATACAAACAATCGCAACAAATTCAACCTTCGGTAAATTTTAATTATAAGCGGACTTTGAAGTAGCGGATAAGTTCAACACCTCCGGTGTTGTTTTGATACTTTGTATCAATTCCGCAGATTGCACCTGCGGTTAATGTTGTTTAACTGCTTCGCAGTTTTTCCGAAAAGATTAATAATAATTGTTTTTATTTAATTTCAAACCGGATTTTATAAGTTATTAACTGCCATTTGCCAAATATTTTATTTTCAGAATTGATTGGTTTTTTTGGTATGTAAGAATTCCATTAAATAAAAAAATATCTGCTTAATTTCGTCAGCTTATTTGTTTTCTGCAGTTTTTGTGTTTATCCTTTGCTTTAATCCGGCAAGTTGCATTTACGGTTGCAGTTATTTAACTGCTTCGCAGTTTAGTTTCAAACAATTTATTTATATTTGTTTTATAAAACATTGTAATATTTTGCAAATAGTTAAAAAATCCCGAAGGGATTAAACAATACTAACCTTAGGTGAAACCTATGGTTAAAATATGAAAATAAACAGGAACTCCGAAGGAGTTCAAATAATAAGGCAAGCATGTCAACATATACTCAATTTTTATATCAAATTGTTTTCTCAACCAAAAACAGAGAAAAAGTTTTAATAAAAGAACACAGAGAAAAACTGTTCAGATATATTTGGGGAATTCTGAAAAACAAAAAATGTGTATTATATCAAATAAACGGCATCGAAGACCATATTCATATTGCCGCATACATTCATCCGACCATTGCAGTTTCTTCTTTGGTTAAAGATATAAAAGTTGCAAGTTCCGGATGGATTAAAGAAAATAGTATTTTCCCGGATTTTACCGGATGGCAAGTCGGTTACGGTGCTTTCACATATTCTTTTAAGGAAAAAGATGTTTTGGTAAATTACATCAAGAAGCAAGAGCAACATCACAAAATAAAAAACTTTCGAGAAGAATATATTGATTTACTAAATGACTTTCAGATTGATTTTGACAAAAAATATTTATTGTAACTGTTAAAAAAAGTTCAACACCTCCGGTGTTGTTTTGATACTTTGTATCAATTCCGCAGATTTTATCTGCGGTTAATGTTGTTTAACTGCTTCGCAGTTTATTTTCAAATTAATTTTTTGGTGAAATACTATTAAGTTTAGTAATTATCGAATTTATTCCGAAGGAATAAACCCGAATTATACAACAGGATATTAGACTCCTTGTAACTTGCTTTGATACAATTTGTTATAAAAATATAAAGCAATAGAAAAGGTTATTTCCTAAGTCCCGATAAGTTGTTTTTATAAAATATGTTACAAGAAATAATATTTTCTGATGCATTTTCCGAGTTAAACTGCTTCGAAGTTTATTTTCAAACAATTTATTTTATTTGTTTTATGAAACATTGTAATATTTTGTAAAAAATAAAAAAATCCCGAAGGGATTAAACAACAATAACCGTAGGTAAAACCTACGGAAACAAAACGTATATAATTAAGGAACTCCGAAGGAGTTCAACATCTTTGAGAGAAAAATAAATTTTATACATTTGCAATCTTATGACAGAAAAAAAAGACATACAAAATAAAAAAGGAACAAATTCCACCCGCGGTGTAAAAACGCTTCTCGGAGACCCGAAGAAAGCTATTCGAAAACTGTCAGGACCGATGATTGTTGCTATGTTGGTTCAAACACTTTATAATATTGTTGACGGAATTTGGGTTGCCGGTTTAGGTTCAGGAAGTTTGGCAGCAGTCGGTTTGTTTTTTCCTGTTTTTATGATTATTATTTCATTGGCATCCGGCATCAGTGTCGGCGGAAGTGCGGCAATATCAAGAAAGATAGGAGCCAAAGACAAAAGATTGGCGGATACGGCTGCCGGACACACTTTGTTTATGGGACTGTTGGTTGCCGTTATTATAACGGCTTCGATTTTACCTTTTCTGAGAAAAATATTTTTTGCAATGGGTGCCGAAACAAGTGTTGTTGACTTGGTTGCCGATTACGGAAAAATTATTCTCGGAGGAACGGTTATTTTGGTTTTCAATAATATTGCAAGCGGTATTCTCAGAGGTGAAGGCGATACCAAACGTGTAATGTATGCCATGGGCTTAGGATCTGTTCTAAACATTATTCTCGACCCGATTTTTATTTATACGTTTAAATTAGGGATTAACGGTGCTGCATGGGCAACTTTGGTTTCTATGTTTATAACTTCAATGCTGGCGTTTTATTGGTTGTTTATTAAGAAAAATACGTTTATTACGTTTCATTTCAATGTTTTAAAATTTAACGGAAAAATCATTAAAGAGATATTACGTGTGGGTGTCCCTGCCTCCTTAGCTCAAATGTCAATGGCTGCCGCAATTTTTATTTTAAATGCATTTATCGTTAAAACAGACGGAACCGACGGAGTAGCCGTATTTACAAGTGCTTGGCGAATTATTATGATCGGTTTGGTACCCTTACTTGGAATTTCAATTGGTGTTACGGCGGTTACGGGTGCGGCATTCGGTGCAAAAAAACCGGACAAATTAGCAACCGGCTATTTTTACGGAATTAAAATGGGTTTTTTAATTGAGGCATTAATTGTATTTCTTATTTTCATTTTTGCCTCACAATTAACTTATCTTTTTACCTATTCGAAAGATACCGTTCATATTTCCGGAAGTTTAATAAAAACATT
>JANTGL010000273.1 GCA_024762915.1 Bacteroidales bacterium
TGGAACGAGACTTGGACGGAAAATTATTTCAAACCCATTATTTTCGGTCAGGAGTTAGTTGTTCGGGCTTCGTTTCATCCTGAATTTCCGGATGCAATAAAAGAAATTATCATTGATCCGAAAACGGCTTTCGGAACCGGATATCACGGAACAACTTATATGTTGATTGAAGAAATTCTGAAACTTGACACCAAAAACAAAAGTGTTTTGGATATGGGAACCGGAACCGGTATTTTGGCTATTTTAAGCAAAATGCAACATTCAGCACGAACCCTTGCCGTTGATAATGACCCGAAAGCGGTATTAAACACAAAAGAAAACTGTATTGTAAATCATACGCCTGATATTGAAGTTCTTGAAGGCGTCATGTCCGAACGATACGGAAAATTTGATGTTATTTACGAAAATATTTGGAAGAATACTGTTATTAACGATATGCCTGCATTGGCAAATTCGCTTAATTCCGGAGGCATTTTGCTTACCAGCGGTTTTTATTTTAAAGAATTTGAAGAGGTGAAAAAAGCCGGCGAAAAAACCGGCTTGAAATTTATTTCCGCTTTTGAAAAAGACGGATGGGCAATGGTGAAATTTGTTAAGGGGTAAAGTGTTTATGAAACAGTTTTCATCATTTCCATTATATCCAACTCTCACCTGTTAAAACACAAGTATTCTAAAAATATTCGATTATATATTTATTGGGGATAATACCATCCGGATATAATTTTAAAGTCAATTTATTATTTTTAAAATTAAGAATCCCGACATAATAATAGTCTCTGGATACAGTACAATCTTGACACAGCCATTGTTTATTACTTGTATAAATACTGTCATTATATACCTTGTAACATAAATTTTCTACTAATAGATTATTATTATCTTTTTTCCAAAACTTTTCGGAATCTTTAATTAAAACTAATCTGTTTTTGTAAAAGAAATAATTTGAAAAAGGAATAGCTCGATTATAATCGTTTTCATCAAGTACATATGAAATTGAAAATGAAAATTTGTTTTTTCCCAATTCAATAAACTTTAAAACAATAATTCCCATATCTTTGGGTAATGTTTCATATTTCTGATACTTTTCAATTCCAAATTCAATAATATTTTCAAGATGCTTCCAATGAATTGAACTAATTGTATCAGTATCATATTGAATTTTTGTTATTTTCTGAGAGAAAACGGAGAAGTTATTTATTATAAAAATTAAAATTAGTGTTTTTTTTATCTTTTGATTTTTTTTAACAACCTGAATAAGAAGAGTTTTAATGTTGTTCTATTCTTAAGTTAGTATTTGATTTTATCCTTTAAATTCTTTTAATTCAATAATTCTTTTTCTTCTAATTTTCATTTCCACAAATATTTCAGAACCATTTTCAAATTCTATCACTCTATAATAATTTGATTCAAATCTGCTGAATATAGTAAAACCCTTACTAAAAATTCTGAAATACAGATTGTTAGGAACTCCGTTTCTAATTTTTTCTGATGGTCTAAGTTTCGTTATTTCAGTTATTTTTTTGTCTTCATAATATTCTTTCAATCTGTTTTCTAAGTCATTGTTTGAAATGTATCCATAGAAATAGTGAATCCCTATAATAGTAATAAAAAACCCGATTGGTAATAATATTTGTTTTAAATCATTCATATTAATTGCTAACATCCGTAAATCCCAAACTATCTATTTATAATGGTAAGTTTCTGTTATAAATAAAACAATAATCGGATATTGCTTAAACACCAAATTTAGCTCTTTTATACAACAAAATAAAAAAAAATCCGCAAAATGCTTTAAACAAGCATCTTGCGGATTCGTTAAATATAAAAAACCGTTATTATACGGTCATTATTTCTTTTTCTTTTTCGGCAATGATGCTTTCTACTTTTTTGATGTATTCGTCAATTTTTTCCTGAACTTGTGCTTCGGCTCTTTTTTGTTCGTCTTCCGACAGTCCGTCTTCTTTCAACTTTTTAAATCCGTCAAGGGCTTCTCGCCGGGCACTTCTGATGCTGATTTTGCAATTTTCTTCTTCCGATTTAACGAATTTTACCAATTCTCGACGCCGTTCTTCCGTTAATGGCGGAACATTAATCATAATTCGTTCGCCGTTGTTTTGCGGGTTAAAACCTAAGTTCGCTTTTTGAATTTCTTTTTCTATAATCGGAATTAAGGTTTTATCCCAGGGTTGTACAACAATGGTTTGAGCATCCATGGTACCAACGTTAGCAACCTGATTTAAAGGTGATTGTTGTCCGTAGCTTTCTACCGTAATTCCCGAAAGCATATGCGGATTTGCTTTGCCGGCACGTAATTTTATTAATTCTTGTTGCAGGTGATCAACCGAACCTGTTAAACCTTCTTCTAATATTTCAAATTGCATTTGAACATCTTCATTCATCGCATTAAATTTTAAATTATTCACGCAAATTTATAAAATTCCTTAAAATAAAGTACTTTATCTTTAAAAATTATCTTAAAAATCCGATTTGTGAGAAAATAACGGCAAGTAAAAATAAATCAAAAATCAGTTCTCGCACTAAAGGTCGATTATCTTCAGCAAAGTATACCCCAAGCGGAACTGCAGATGTCAACACTAAAATAATAATAAAAGAAAAGTCGTTTTTATAAAGAAAAATCAGATAGCTTAATGCCAATAAAAACAACAAAAAATAAAAGATGTAATAATCTTGGATATCGGATTCCGTTGAACGGTACTTTCTTAAAATATGAAAGCTTGAGATTAATAAAATAAGGATTAAAATGATTCCGGGAATAATTTGGTGCAAATCAAACTGAAAGAGACTGTTCTTATTATATATTATTAGATAGGTATCATAAATAATATTAAAATCGGAATTAATAAAAAAGTAAATTGAAAAAAAGAAAAAGTACGGAATAAATAAACCGATTAATGATGTCAGGATTTCTCTGAAATTAAGATTTCTGAATATCAGCAGACCGATAATGATAATCGGATAAAAATAGATAATTTGGAACCAAAAAAATGAGGCAACGGAAAGACTGAAACCGGCATTGAAAAAATCAAAAACAGCAAGGCCTTTTCTTAATGATTTAATGATTAAAAAAATTGTAATTAAAAAGAATAAAAGGGAAACAGAGACTTGTAAAACATCAAAAAACGGAAGGAAAAACCCCGTAAGAATTAAAAAAATAAATCCGTGCAAATTTTGAAAAGAATGTATAAGTTTAAGATTACGAATTAATTGATTAAAGAAAAAGCTGACAGCAGATAAAAATACGACGGAAAGAATGATGTAATAAAGTTTAAAGAAAGATCCTTGAATTAGAATTAAAACGGACTTGTAAAAAAACGGATAATCCGAAGTTGAATTTTTAAAATTAAGGGATTTAAAGTTGAAATATAAAAATGCAAAAGCAATAATCGGATAGAAAATTACAATCAGCGGATTTTTGCTTTTAAAAAATTTCAGCATAAGAATAAAATAAAAATGAGCGGGTCTCTTTTTTCCGGATTATTTGACGGTCTTTTGTCATAAATATTCAGAACAAAAATAGAGATTTAATTTCTTTTACCAAAACGAAGAGCTTTTGACTATTCTGAAAGCATAATAAAGGATTTAATGCATTACAACAAAGAAGAATTCAATAAATCGGATTTTTTTTTAATTTTGTCAAATAATTTGTATTGCTCAACGAATGTAACCATGCTGAAACAAAATCTCAGTCAAAAATTATTGCAACGCTTATCTCCGCAGCAGATCCAATTAATTAAATTATTGGAACTGCCTACGATTCAGCTTGAGCAAAGA
>JANTGL010000274.1 GCA_024762915.1 Bacteroidales bacterium
ATAACTTTAAAATCATTTTTTTCAGAATCCGTCCAAATGCAATCAAGGTAGTTTATAGCATCTGTTAAATCAACCGGTATATAGTTTTTGGTGAACTTATTACAGTCTTTTTGACCGAAAACTGAAAAAGATATCAATAACGTAAAAATAAATATTGATGTTTTCATATATTCTTATTTTGGGCAACACCTGTATATACATAATTATCCTTTTATAACAGTTATTATCGATTATTGAAAACGTATTTTATACAACAAATTTATAAAAAATCTTTAAATGTTGTTGTATTTTACTGAATCAAAAAAATTAAAAAACTTTAATTTTTTTAACAAGGGACAAATCAGTTACGAAAGTTTCTCGAGCACTATTTTTATACGTTTCCAAAATGAAATCTTTTCCGTCAAATACACCGTAGGTGAAATTTACCAACCAATCACCCAAATTAATGTGTTTTGAGGATTTTCCGATATCAATCATCAAGGGAAAATGTCGATGACCGTATATCAGATAATCAAAATAGTCGTGTTTTAAAACGTCTCCGGAATGCAAAACAAGTAACTCTTTGTCTGTTCCTTTGAAATCGTAGTAGGTTTCTTTTTTACGTCTGTGGTATGACCATTTTCGGGCAATCCAAAATGCAAAATTCGGATGAAGGCGCGTAAAACACCATTGCAGAAATTTATTGGTAAATATCTTTTTCAGGAATTTGTAACTCTTATCTCCGGGCCCTAAACCGTCTCCGTGTGCAATATAAAATTTCTTATTGTTAATTTCCGTTTTCAGTTCTTTGGTCAGAATTGTAACTCCAAGTTCCTCAGTCAGATAGTCTTTCATCCAAACATCGTGGTTTCCCGTAAAGAAAATTATTTTGATGCCGGCATCAGATAATTGGGCAATTTTTCCTAAAAATCGCACATATCCGCGCGGTACAACCGATTTGTATTCCCACCAAAAATCAAAAATATCGCCTACAAAATAAATTGTTTCGGCATCGTTTTTTATTTCATCCAAAAACCGAACGAGTTTTAGTTCACGTTCTAAACTTTTTTCACGGTTAGGAAGCCCGAGATGAATATCGGAAATAAAATATGTTTTTTTGCTGTTCACCGGCAACAAAGTTAATTATTTACTGATATTCAGAGAAATTATATGTATTATTTGTGAAATTTACTTTTATTGCTTTGTGGTTTTTCTCAAACAGATTGTATGCTTTTTCGATTTCTGACCAAAAAGAAACAAGTTGTTCGGGGCTCATTTCCGAATACACCTTTGTTGACATTTCGTCTTTATCGTTTTCTGAAAAGCGAAACGGGAAAATTTGAATTTTCGGATACCCGTAAGTTTTGGAATTATGATAACGGGCGGATAAAAAAACCGGTAAAAAATTACGATTTTCAAAAGAGATACAACCGGCCGTAACGCAATTTCCGTGCAGACAAATAGCACCTCCGGGATCTGCCTTTCCGAGAATTTTACGCGTTCGATTTCTGTCAATGGTTATGGGATAATCAATACACATTTTAAAACTTGAACCGTAACCGACATTACCGGAATTGTCTATTTCTTTGTTATTTAGTTTTATCCACATAAACCAATTAGAACTTCCGTAAAGAATTTTACAGCTAAAGAATCCTTCAGGTGTTTTACCGTCACCTTGTTGCAATTTTGGTCCGGCTTCGTCATCAACAGCGCAAACAGGTAAAACAGCTAACAATTTTAAGGTATCCGAACGTTTTGCCGAAGCCCAAATTTCAAATTCTTTTTCTTCCTTAAACATTCTGAACATCACATATTTAGGCGGATAAGAAATGCCGGTTTCCTCACACCTTTTTCGGTAGGATTTGCCGATAAGTTGTTCCAAACGGTATTTGATAAAAGCAGATGATTTTTCATTTGTTCCTTTCTTTATATCAGCAAGGGTGTCGATTTCAAAAACAGTAAATTTTGAACCCTTGGGCTCTTTAAATGTTTTATTGTAAATTTGTGCAACTTTTTGATTTTGAGAATCGGAGCAAGCCGACAGAAAAACGGAAATAAAAATAATCAGAATATAACGCATAAAAAAAGGTTTAAAATCTTAACGAGAATAAACCTTTTTTATTTTTATCGGTTCGGTTTTTAGTATCCGTATATTTCACTTAGTTTTTGTCCTAAAAGGTTTCCCCTTAAATTGGTTGCAATAATTTTTCCTTCGGGATCAATTAAAAAATTAGCCGGAATTCCTCTGACACCGTAGACTGCTGCCGGTGCAGACTCCCAGTATTTTAAATCGCTTACGTGACTCCATTCGCCTAAACCGTCTGTTTCAATAGCTTTTACCCAATCTTCTTTTGCTTTGTCCAAAGAAACTTGATAAATCGTAAAACCGGATTTTTTATATTTATGATAATTTTTTACCACATTGGGATTTTCTGCTCGACAAGGACGACACCAAGCAGCCCAAAAATCAAGTAACACATAATTTCCTCTTAAAGAAGATAATTTAATGTTTTTACCTTCAGGGGTAGGTAAATCAATTTCGGGAGCTTTATTTCCGATTGTCGGCATGGGCGGATTGTTTGCAAGATACTCATGTAATCCTTGGATAAAACTTGATTTAGGGTATAATTTATACAAAGAATCATCAACTTTTGTAAATAATTCACGATCATCGTTTATGTTAAACACACTCATATTTCTTCCGAATTGTTGATACAGTGCAATTATGGATGCCGGAGAACTCAGATGCTCATTAATGAAATTTTCAGAATATTTTCTGTGTTTATCAAAAACTTGTTGAGAAGCTTCATTTACCATTTTTACTAAACTGTCCAAATTACCGATTCCTTTTTGTGAAACATAAATTTGATTTAAAGAATCTAAACTTTCATATGCTTTGTCAAGATTATTATATAAAATTTGCAATAATTTTGAATCTTCAGAACCGCTGACGGAATATGAGATACGAAAATCAGTTGTGTCGCCGTCTATGATTATTTTGCTTAATGAATCGGCAATAAAAATTATTTGTCCGTTTTGTCCGTCTAATTGCAAACCGAATAATTCGGGAGCCGGTGTGCCTTCATTAAATTCATATTTACCGTCTTTCCCCAGTTCAACTGTATCTAATGCGATTGTTGATTTCGGTAAGAATTTATTCAATATCAATTGTTTCCCTTCGGCATTTTTAATGGTTCCGGAAACGGTAAATCCCGATGAGCCGGAATCTTTGCATGAAAATAAGGCTAAAACGGGAATTAAGATTAAGATTAATTTTCTCATGTTTAATATTTTTGTTTCAAATTAAATTTGAGATATAAACTTCCGAACAGTTGTATTTAATTTGAAGATTTATAATTATGTAATTCGTTTTCGGAAGTTAAATTTATTGCTCGCAAAAATAATAATATTTGCTTATCAAAAAATTGTGTGTCGAAAATTTATCGGTTTATTTTTCAGAATCTTGATTTTTTTTAGGAATGCGCCGTATTTTATAATTCAAATATGCAACTAAAACGGTCATCAAGGGACTTATCAGATTAAAAAAAGCATAGGGAAGATAATCAACCGTAGCGACACCCAAAACACGTGCTTGTGTGGCACCTCCGGTATTCCACGGAATAAGGACGGATGTAACCGTTCCGGCATCTTCTAAGGTACGGCTCAAAACTTCCGGTTTTAGTCCTTTTTCTTTGAATGCTTTGTTATACATTCTTCCCGGAACGACAATTGAAATGTATTGATCCGATGCCGTGGCATTAAAAAAGATACAAGATGCGGCTGTTGAGGCAACTAA